>JARFQX010000640.1 GCA_029287555.1 Rubripirellula sp.
AGAGACAGTCCCAGCCCTGCATCACGTCCCAGCCCTGCATCGCCATCAGCCCGGAATCTCTCTAGTTGGTTCCGATACGCCCAACGCCCGCTACCCCGAAAGAGGGCTTCGGATGGCCCGGCCATGCATCCTCATCAAATCTTAACATAGGCAAAGTGGAGGCGAAGAACCAGTTCGTTTTTCAGCACCATCGGGGGTGGGTGGTCAGGGCCCGAGCCTCGACCGATGATCTGTCCGTCCGGGCTCGTGCTGGCCGCCGTCCAACTTGCGGTCTCTTTAAGACTAGTCCAAAACTGGCGAAGAACGATTGAGATCGGGAGTTGTTGGGCTCTCTTCCTCCGCCGCTTCTAATTCGGCCGCCTCCAAGCTCTCACGAACTTCCGCGTTGGCGGTCCAGTAGAAGACCATCCCGATCACCGCCATCACGACCTTGACGATCTCAAACGCCAAGGCGACCAGTGTTCCCGACGCGTCTGTTTCGATGCGTGGGACGACCCGATAGAGCGACTCGATCGCTACCTCAAACACCCCGATTCCGGCGGGTGTGATTGGAAGTGCAGAAGCGAGCATGCCGATGGGAACGATCACGATGTGCTCTAGTAGCGTCGGGGGCGAATCATAGAGGCCCGAGGCAATCAGATAGACGCTCACTGCCAGCAGTCCCTGCACGCCAACGCTCATCACGATTGCCGCGGTCAACGCGAAGGTGTGGGCATGGAACATTCGAAGTGGCGGCGCGATTCGGCTCAGCACGTTACCCAACAGGCCGCTGTCGCCTTGAGCGGTGATCCATCGATCCACCTGTTTGCCGCCGAGCACAAGAATCGCGAGCACCGACGTCCCCGCGACGAACAGGGCTGCCGTCGCTAGTTTGATTTGTCCCAGACCGATAGCCCCGTCCGAGCGATCAACAGGATTGGCCAACAGAAGTCCCACCGCCACCAGCACGGTAAGGGCGTAAAGGCCGCACGCTCGGTCGATGAAAACCGAAGCAACCGCGGCGACACGTTTTCCCGGCCGCCGACGGGCCAAAAAGACCGCCTTGAACAAGTCTCCGCCCACGCTGCCGGCGGAGACAAAACTCAGCAGGAAGGAGATCGCTCCGAGCCGAAACGCTTCGAGCATCGTCAATTCGATCCCCTGGCAACGGACCAGGATGCACCAGCGGGCAAACGAAAGGGACAGCGCCGCCAGCGCGACGAGCAACGCGGACACCAGCAGTCCGTAGTTCTTTTGCTGGGCGCCGAGCTCATGCCATTGGGCGGGCTCGATCCGCCAAAGCAGGTACCCAATGATCGCAAGCGGAATCGCGAACTTCGCGATTCGGACGGCGAGCGAATAGTCGAAAGTGGGTCTCATCGATGGCAGGATAGTCACCCGCCTCGAGCCCTCCAAGCCGCTCGGGCCCGGGGGCCAATATTGAGGCTATCGCCGACTGCCCACGGCCGGAATAATCCGTCGAACCGATAAACCGGCCCATGGGACGGCGTCATTCCGCGCAAACCGCGGCGGTCCGACAGGGAGTGCACCTGGCGGTTTGTCGTCCGAAGCGGAAGACGCCGGGATTTCAACGAGTAGGCCGGATCAAGGAGCGCAGCGACGCCGATCCGGCATTGGTTCTCGCCCGGCATCGTATCCGAGTTCAATGCCGGATCGGCGCTTCGCTTGATTCGGCCTACTTCGAATGCCCGGACAACCTCCTTGCGAAGGGAAGGCTTTTCCGTGGACTCTACGGGATTCTCTGGCCCGCATTCCGACAAACCATGTGCCTGTCGCAAACCGCAAGGTGCGCTCTCCGACAGGCCAAGTCCAGTTCCAACCTTGTCAAAGTGGGAAAAACCCCATATCTTTCCCTGCGAAGCAGCGAAAATGCTTTCTGGCCAACTTTATCAATAGTGAGTGGATTTCTGATGACCATGGACCGCAGCCTCAAGGTGCAAGCTGGGGCGATTAAGACGCGGAACGTCCTGAGTCGGGCCGAGCGGGTTGCTCGCCTGCAGGAATTGGACCGTTTCAATGAAGAGGCGAGTGTGATTGGCATGCCGAAGGTGCGTGTCGTGAAGGTCTCGCTAAAGAAGAAAAAGAAAGTCAAAAAAGAGGAAGGCGACGAGAAGTAGTCGTCGGCGTCGGTGCTCCTCGTACCAAGATTTCTTCGCTTGCCGGAGGCATGTCACCAACAGGCACCTCCGGCATTTTTGTTGCCGGGTGCGACGAAGTACCGTTTCTCCTCGCATTCTGGGGCAATTACGATGGAGACCAGCGGTTAATCGCAGCTTCATTTTGCCGGTCGATCCGAAAGTTCCGTGTTGTCGGCCGCCGAGAATTTCTCTTCAACTCACCCAAATTGCGATCGAGGATCTTCGGATGCCTGAATCTCTCCTTGAGCAGGAAAGTGCGGCGCAATCGGATTCGCCCACCCCGTCGAGCGAGGCGGCTACCGAAATCGATCCCCAGCGTTTACCGCTGCCCGAGGAGACCCAGCCGCTGAGAATCGTCTGGGACTACGCCATCGTTTTGGCCGCTGTCCACTTGATCGCACTTTACGCGTTCGTTCCCTGGTTCTTTACCTGGTCCGGTTTGATTCTCGCGATCGCCGGTCACTTCCTCTTCGGGATGTTCGGCATCACGATTGGTTATCACCGCTTGCTGACACATCGCGGGTTCACGTGCCCGAAATGGCTGGAACACTCATTGGCACTGCTGGGCATCTGCAATTTGCAGGACAGCCCGGCACGATGGGTCGCCATTCATCGCATGCACCATCAACACAGCGATAACCAACCTGATCCGCATTCGCCATGGGTGAATTTTCTCTGGGGGCACGTCGGATGGGTCGTCTGTCGGCATCGAGATCTTGACAAGACGAGTCACTACGAACGGTATGTTCGCGATCTGCTGCGAGATCCGTTCTACCTCAAACTTGAGCGACGTCGGGGTTGGTTCCTCGTGTACATCGGCCATGCCCTGTTGATCATGTTAGCCGGCGCCATCTTTGGGTACTTCGCCAGTGGCGGACGCAGCGACGAGGCGGTTCGCTACGCTGCCAGTTGGGGCGTCTGGGCGGTGGCCGTTCGGACCGTCTTTGTGCTGCATGGAACTTGGTCGGTCAATTCGATCGCTCACCTTTTCGGCTATCGGAACTACGAGACGCGGGACCACAGCACCAACAACTGGCTCGTCGCCTTGATCAGCCATGGTGAGGGCTGGCACAACAACCACCATGCCGAGCCTCGCAGCGCCGCCCACGGGCATCGATGGTGGGAATACGATATGTCCTGGGCGATCATTCGGTTTTGGGAGAAGATCGGCCTGGTCGACAATGTCGTTCGACCCAAGATCATGCAGAAGTGATTGCTTTAGGACCGGAAAGAACGACTCCTTTTCCGGTTCCACCAGCGAAGTCTATTCTTCTTCGGCTAAATCGTCGGCGACCTGCTGTTTGCTCTGCCACTCTTTCGGAATTGCCTTGTCGGCGCGAGCTGCCATTTGCGTCAAGATGAGCGAGTCGATCGAAACACTTCGAAACTGGATCTCCCCGCCTCCAAGCAACAGGTAAGCTCCGCCAGGGTGATCGCTTGCGATGCCGCCGACGTACTCAGCGGTGACCGGTTGGACTTCCGAGGCCGGAGCGTAAACTCGCGACCGCTCGTCGTTGATCGCGTGGCCCGTGTTGCGCAGCGTCGATCGGGTCCCGCTCATCCATCCCAAGTCCTCATCAAACGGTGATAACTTCTCGGCCAGGAACAGGGTGTATCCCAAGCCGTCGGCGATGTCCCGGTCGTCGAGACGGCGATTCAAGATGAACACCCCGTCGTTGTCTTCGTCGATTGGAGTTTCTTCCGAGGCGTGGATCCCCGCGTAACACGACGTGTAGTCGCGCACGTTGCTGGCGGAAGGACACAGCAGTGTGGGAATGCGAACCATTCTGGCTGGCTCGTTCGCCGGGTCGTAGACACCCACATTGAAGTCAATTGCGTCGTAAACGTTGGCCGCATCCAAGTGGGGAAGGAGCGACGAGACCCAGTTGTGATGGTAACCCGAGGGTTCGCTTTGGATTGGACCCTGATCGTTGATTGTTCCGGCCGGGTAGTAGCCATGCCGCAGGGAATAGGCGGCGAGTCCCAGCGACAGCTGTGTCAAGTTTTGTTCGCAATGGCTGCGCCGCGACATTTCACGCATGTTTTGCATCGCGGGAACCGACATTCCCACCAACACCCCGATGATCGCGATCACAACTAGCAACTCGACCAGGGTGACGCCGACGAATCGATTCGACGTGCGAGTCTTGATCCTAATCATTTGGTCATCTCCAAGTCTGTCGTTTCGTCTCTTCGAACCATTTCATCGATCACTTCGCCACGACGAATCCATCGCGCGGTCACTTCGCCCGACGCCTCATCCCGAACGACTTCCACGTGTTCGTCATTTTCCGGCGCGATCGGCAGCGACCAAGTCGTACTTGGAATACCGCTTTGACGCGCCTGCTCGATCGCTGCATTCATCGCTTGGCCACGGACCCAGCCCCGGGTCGATCGCTGCGCGCGAATTTCGTTGCGAACAAGGGCCCCCGTCGCGCCCGCGATGACCACGACAATCACGATGACGAGCAACAAGAAGGCCGCGCCATGACGGTTCTTACGACGTCCCCGGTGCGGTGGATCGATCTTCGCTCGAATCACTCGTTTCATCGATTCGCCTCCACAATCCAAGCCCCATCGCGACCTGGTTCCCGCAGCACCACTCGCACGCGAGAATCCTCGATCTCGACGCGCGGATCGGTGCGATCGGTCAACGGGAACAGATCGGTCGAGGAAATCGTCTCTGCCTCTCCGCGGTCATTCCTCAGCCGGGCTACGCGAGTTAACTCTCGCGAGGATCGATTCCAACCATATTCAACCACTTCGTTTGGCTGAACGACGCGAAGCAGCCATGCGTCGTCCAGCAGAACCACATCGATCGAACCCCCGACATCGTCGCGAAAGGTTTCCGCGAATCGCAGCACCGCGGACCGTTCCTCCATGGCGCGGCGGTGCTGCAAGCCGATGTCGGCCACGTTCGCGAGCATGGTGGTGGCCGCAATCCCCAGCAACAACAAGGTCGACAAGACGGCAATCATTTCGACCAACGTAAAGCCTCTTCGCGTTGAGGCACGATGACGCGAGATTGGCGAGTCAACCTTGAACGGAATCCGCGTTTTGGACTGCATCACTCGTCTCCCTCGTTTGGCCGCCCATTCGATCCGCTCGCCGCGTTGGACGCGGATGGACCGGCCGAGGATTGCTCGAGAGCCGATACTTTCCAGTCGTGTAAGGTGACGCCAATCTGGTCGGCAGCGGTGACTTCGACGCGGAGGTGGATGCCAGTAACCTGTGGTTGTTCAAACGGTGTGGCAATCAGCTCGACCTGGCAGCCTGAATCCCTTTCGCAGGCTTCTTCAATCTCGCCGATCCGCTGGGAAACCTGGTCCGCATCGACCGCTCGCAATCGCGTCAGAGCATTTTGCGCGGTGAGCGCCGCGGAGAGCTGTCGATCCGCCCGTTGCCGAAGCCGAGTGCTACTGTGCGCAAGTTTGGTGAGCGCAAGCGAGGCGGTGCCGAGCAGCAGCACGACCACCGCCGCTTCAACGATAAAACTTCCGCGGCGATTGATTTCTCGCCGGCGGCGGGAGCTATGCATCGGACGGACCATTCGTTTGGAGTCAACTGAGTCCATGGATTAACTCGGCGAGTGAGCCAAAAAAGGCAACAGCAAACAGGAGCACCACAAAGCCGAGCAGGGCGACTACGATCGGAAACAGCCACGCCATGACCCAGCGAATGTTTTCGTGGGCGTCACGGACCGACTGAGATGCAAAAGCTCGAAGCAACTCGCCCGCGCGAGTCGGGTTTGCACCGGCCAACCAGGCCGCCTCGGTCGAGTCGATCCAGCCAATTCGGTGGATCGACTCGATCGGTTCGATCCCCTGTTGAACCAATCTCATCGCCCGTTCCAGGGCGCGGCGTTCCCATCGGGTCTGGGCGATTCGGTGCCCCAAAGCCATGGTTCGGCCCAGTGGCCAGCCCAAGTCGAGTCCATCGGCAAGTCCAAGGAGAACCTCGGCTCGCTTCTCGGCCATCTTTGGCGTCGTCGGGATCCAACCTGGAAGCCTCACTCCCAACTGGCGTGCACGATTCAAAATGGGAACGAGGACCAAGGCAACGGCGCCCAGCAATACCAAGACCCAAACGGCGGGCCCAATCTCGAACACCCATTGAAACGGCAAGGTCAAGCCGAACTCTTCGAACATCTGCTCCATCTTTGGAATGATGGACGTCGCCATGAATGCCATCACCAGAGAGGTCACCATCGCGGTCACGCCGAGGTACAGAAACTGGCCGTACGCCGGCATGCTGACCGTTTCCATCATCGCCAATTCACGCAACGGATCGGTCGGGGGCGAATTCACTTCCGCAACCTGCCTGTTACCAATCTCCCTCGGCCCCTCTTCCGTCGATTCGTCCGTCGATTCTTCCGTCGATGCGGCGGACAAGGCCACGGCGGTTGAAAGTTGCAACGGCACTCCCGAGGCAACCGCCGCCCCAATGGCATCTTCGCCCGCGATCAAACGCCGGGCGTACTCGTAGCATCTGCTCCGCAGCGGTCCAGTCTTAGCAAAAGCTCTCGCGACCTTTTCGATCGCCCCTTGCTGGTCGCTGACTGCCCGCAACGA
>JARFQX010000647.1 GCA_029287555.1 Rubripirellula sp.
CGCGATGCATTGAGCTGGGCTGCTGCCGTGCTGATGGTTGCCATGCTCGGATCTTCGACGGTCGTCCGCGGCGAATCTCCCGCGAAGCATGGTTCTTGGTCGTGGGAAACCGCCGACGATTCGGTCGCCCTGTTGCGCAACGAACACGTCATCTGGAAGTTTCATTACTCCAATGACCAGGATGTTCCCTACTTTCACCCGCTGGCGACAAGTTCGGGCCACGTTCTGTCATGGAATTCTCCACCCGACCATCGCTGGCATCACGGATTGTGGTTCAGCTGGAAGTACCTTGACCGGGTCAACTACTGGGAACTCAATCGTCAGACGGGAAAGCCAGACGGTTGTACGCGGTGGAGCAACGTACGTGTGGAAACGCACGACGATTACTCTGCCGAGATCTCGATGATGCTCAACTACCGTCCCGCAACTGGCGGCCAAGTTGTACTTGAAGAGCAGCGGCGGATCACGCTGTCTGCACCTCAAAGCGATGGCAGTTACCGGATCGATTGGTCCTCGACATTCGCCGCGCCGTCGGGCGATGTGCTTCTGGATCGCACGCCGCCCAAAGCGCAGTCCTGGGGCGGATACGCGGGGTTGTCGATTCGCTTTGCCGGCGACTTGACCCAGCGACACGCGATCACTCCGATGGGTCCGGTGACGTTTGACGACGGCGACCGACATCGCAGCCGCGCACCAGCGATCGATTACAGCGGCGTGATCGATGGCCAGAGCGTCGGGGTGGCATTCCTGGATCATCCTGGCAATCCGCGTTATCCTACGCCGTGGTACCTGATTCGCAGCCCAGTGATGGGATACATCAACGCGGCACTGCTAAACGATGAACCGTTAACGCTGGAGCTCGGTAAGACTTTGGCGCTGCGCTATCGCTTGGTGGTGCACTTGGATCGCTGGGATGCCGAGCGCCTACAGGCAGAAATTGCGGATTTTCAATCCGCGTACGTTAAACCCTGAAACTCAGATCACCCTCTCACGCTTTCGAAAGCCAAACCCCGGAGCGACCAATGTCCGTCAAACGGCTCGATCGACGCCAGTTCCTGAAATCCTCGGCCTTGTCCGCGGGGGCAGTGTCCGCGGGGGCACTGGCTGTGCCCGCCATCGTGCCGAGCCGTGTGCTGGGCAAGAACGCGCCCAGCAACACCTTGCAGCTCGGTTGCATCGGCACCGGGCGCATGGGACACGGTGACATGAACGCGTGCATGTCCCAGGGTCTCGCGTCCTCGGCACAGGCCCGCGTGGTGGCAGTCTGTGATCTGGATCGCTTGCGAGCCGAGCATGCCAAACAGGAAGTCGATCGGTTTTACCGGGAAAGGTTGTCCGACCAGCCGAGCCCGGCCGTTGCCGTCTATGAAGACTATCGAGAATTGCTGGCACGCGACGATATCGACGGCGTGACCATTTCCACGCCAGACCATTGGCACGCATTGAACGCGGTTGCCGCCGCCAATGCCGGCAAAGACATCTATCTTCAAAAGCCGCTGACGTACTCGATTGCTGAGGGGCAGAAGCTTGTTGCGGCCGTCCGCCGGAACAACGTCGTGCTGCAAACGGGATCCCAGCAGCGCAGCGACACGAATTTTCGAAAGGCCTGTCAGCTGGTGCGCAATGGCCGACTCGGCAAGCTCCATACGATTCGCGTCACGCTACCGACCGACCGCGGCACCGGTGACCCGATCACGATGAAGGTCCCCGCGAACTTGAATTACGAAATGTGGCTCGGGCCGACGCAGTCGATGCCTTACACCCAGGACCGTGTGCATCCGCAAGAGGGCTTTGGTCGACCGGGCTGGTTACAGATTGAATCCTACTGCCGCGGGATGATCACCGGTTGGGGAGCTCACATGTTCGATACGGCCCAGTGGGGTCACGGTTCGGACGACACCGGGCCGATCGAGATGGAGGCGACCGGCGAGTTTCCCGATCGCGGCTTGTTCGACGTACACACTTCGTTTCATGCCGAAGGTCGATACGCCGATGGAGTGCGTCTGATCGCAACCTCGGGAAGCCCCGCCGGCGTGCGGTTCGACGGCGACGCGGGCTGGATCGATGTGGGACGCTCTCATTTCAAGGCCGAACCTAGTGACGTCGCCGATCAGCCGATCGGCAAAGGTGAACTCCGGTTGTACGAAAGCAACAACCACATGCTGAACTTTCTCGAGTGCATGCGTTCCCGCGACAATCCGATCTGCCCGGTCGAAGTGGGACACCGTTCCAACAGTGTCTGTGTCATCACGCACATCGCCATGAAGCTCGGCCGTAAGCTGCGCTGGGATCCGCAGGCGGAAAGATTTCTCGATGACGAATCGGCCAACGCATTGCTGGATTATGAACATCGCGTTCCTTGGAAAGTCTGAACACGGTCACCCCACGCCCCGGCTGATCTCTGAGTCAAGCTCGCGTGAGATCCAGCAGCGAATTGACGCACAACCTGGCCGCCATGGCTTTCTCTTGGAGGACTTTCTCTTGAAGGGCTTATCTTGGAGCTAGAACCATGAATCTCTTCTGCGTCCCCTTGCCGGCCGTCGCGTTGCTGGTCGTCGCATTGCTGAACGTCGCATTGTTTGGCGAAGACGACGTTTCGATGGAAATCCAGCGTAACGACGAGGCGGGGGAATTGACCGTCGTGATGGAGGGGCGTGAAATCCTGACCTATCAGTACGGACCAGATTTTGCGATCCCCCATTATTGGCCGGTCCGTAGTCCGTCGGGGAAACTACTCACGGTCCAGCACCCGAATCCTTATCCCCATCATCGTTCGCTGTGGATTGCCGACAAGCTGCAGTGCGACGGTGGGCCAGTCGTCGATTTCTATCACTGCGTCAAGAACTACAACCAGAAGGACCAACCGGAATCGGGTTTCCGTCACTTCATCCGTCATCAGCGATTCGGCGAGGTCAAGGCCGAGGCGGGTCGCGCCGTTATCGAGGCCGAGCTCACATGGTTCGTGAACAAGACGACTCCCGTCCTCGACGAGCGGCGAAGGGTGTCGGTGACGGCCCTGGGCAAAGGCGAATACCTGTTGGATTTGGCGTGGGAGCTCAAGGCCTCCCACGGCGATGTCAAGATCCTGAGCGATGACGTGCATTATGCGTGGCCGTACGTGCGGATGCATCCACAGTTCAGCGGTGAAAGCGGTGGCACGCTGGTCAACGATCGAGGACAGCAGGGGCAATCGGGAACGCATGGCCAGGTAGCCAAGTGGATTGACTATTCCAACACAGTCGCGGGTACGACCGAGGGGCTTGCCCTGTTCATCTTTGACGAGGGCAATGAGCATCGCTGGCTGACTCGTGAGTACGGAACCTTTGGTCCGCGCCGCCCGGAGGCCTACAGCGGATCGAAGTTCAATTTGCGTGTCGGCGACTCGCTGCGGGGACGCGTCGGGATTTTGGTTCACCGAGGCGACGTCAATTCCGGAAAGGTCGCCGTACGGTATCGACAGTACCTGGAGGGAAGGCATTGATCGTCAACCGCCGCCAATTCGCCAGCGTCGCAGCGTCAACCGCCGCTTCGCTGCCGCATCTTGCCATTGCCCAGGACGGACGACGAGTGAAGATCGATCGCATCGAACTGTTTCCGCTGCGGTATCCGATGACGGGATACTTCAAGTTCTTTACGGGCCCACATGGTTCGGCCGGCCGCGCCGCCGTGATCATCAAGGTCACAGCGGATGACGGCACGATTGGTTGGGGCCAGAGCATTCCGATTGCGAAATGGAGTTACGAGACGCTGGAAACCGCAACCGTCGTGTTGCGTGACTATTACGCACCGGTGCTGGTGGGCCGTGACCCGACGGACATCGATGGAGCGCTGGCCGCGCTCGATACCGTGATTGCTCCAGGATTCACCACCGGAATGCCAATCACGCGAGCCGGTATCGATCTTGCGCTTCACGATTTGGCCGGCAAATTGCAGGGCAAGTCGCTGGCTCAATTGTGGGGTCGTCCGGCTGGCAAACCGATCACGCTGAGTTGGACGGTGAACGTGACCAACCTGGACGATGTCGATCGGGTCCTGGAAGAAGGCCGGCAACGCGGCTATCGAAACTTCAACATCAAGGTTGCGCCCGATCCCGAGTTTGACATCCAGTTGGCCAGCCTTGTCCGCCGAGGCGCTCCCGATTCGTTTTTGTGGGCAGACGCGAATGGTGGCTACAG
>JARFQX010000080.1 GCA_029287555.1 Rubripirellula sp.
GACCTGGGTCAACCATCGCAGCCGTGGAGACGAGATGTTCGGCCTGCGGACGACCGACCAGTTCCTGCATCGGCCACAATTGGAGTTTTACGATCTCCAGAACGATCCATGGGAAATGAACAACCTTGCAGAATCAAACGATCCGGCAACTCGTGAGATCCTTCAATCGATGATAGACGACTTGGCATCGCGTTTAGAGGCACAGCAGGATCCGTGGTTGCGTAAGCACCATCCCAGGCGACCAGGACAGTAAGCACCCGCTACGAACGAAATGATGATGAACGTCCGCTGTCTAATCCTACTTGCGCTTATCGCTGGCAACGGATTTAAGGCGAGCGCCCTAGTTGCGTCGCAGGCGAAGCGTCCGAATATCGTTTTTATTCTGGCGGACGACCTCGGCTACGGCGACTTGGGCTGCTACGGCGTAGAAGACATCCAAACACCTTGTCTCGATCAACTGGCTGCCGACGGCATTCGCTTTACCGATTTTTACGCCAATGGTGCCGTCTGCTCGCCGACAAGAGTGGGCTTCTTGACCGGTCGCTATCAACAACGCGTGGGCATGGACAATGCGCTGTACTACCAAGAGATGGGACGCGGGCTGCCAGCAGCAGGTAATACCATTGCCGATGCGCTAAAGACGGCAGGCTTCTCCACGGGGCTGAGCGGAAAATGGCACGTTGGCTACGACCACGAGCGCCGCCCGCTGCAACAGGGGTTCGATCATTTCTTCGGCCTACTCGGTGGCAACCACCACTATTTCGAACACATGGATCGCATCGGCATCCCGGATCTATGGCTTGGAAACAAACCGGTCGAACGCCAAGGCTACACGACGGAATTGATCACCCAAGACGCCATTGGCTTCATCGAGCAGAACCGGGCAACTCCCTTCTTCCTTTTCTTGTCTCACGCGGCGCCTCACTTTCCTTGGCAGGGACCGCGCGATGCCGGTAAAGTTGTTCGGCCGAGAACGAAGGCTTGGCAGCAGGGCGATCGCGAAACCTACAAGTCGATGGTCGAATGCATGGACGCGGGGATCGGACGCGTGTTGCAGACGCTCCAGCAGCTCGGCTTGGACGACAATACGCTCGTTGTGTTTACGTCCGACAACGGTGGCCATACCCATTCTCGGAACGCCCCCTTGCGCGGCGCCAAAGCCGAGATTTGGGAAGGCGGAACCCGCGTCCCCTGCATCGCTCGTTGGCCCGGTGTGATCGTTGCCGGAAAGACAACCGGTCAGGTCGGGATCACGATGGATTGGTCGGCAACGTTCCGACACCTGGCCGGATTGGAACCGGATCCGCTTGGCGAAGATGGCGTCGATCTGCTGCCTATCTTGCGTGGCAGCAAGCCAGAGGAGCCGCGTACCCTTTTCTGGCGACGCAAACACGGACCGAAACGCAAGGGATTCGAAGAAGGACGCGCCGTGCGGCACGGTCGATGGAAGCTGATCGAACAGAAAGCGGTCAAGGAGCGGTTCCTGTTCGATCTCGACACCGACCCGGGTGAAACCGACAACGTCATCGCGAACCATCTGGACTTGGCGAACGAGCTGCACGAGAAGCTCGATCATTGGGAGGATTCGGTCGAGAATCGCGGCAAATCCGCAGACTAACCACAGTCTGCGAGTCGAAGCTTCCAACGGTCCGAATCGCTCGGGCAACGTTTTCGGATCGCTTGAGTTCTCGATTCGGAGCGAGTCTATTACGCGAGAGCCGTGTTTCAGTATTTGCGGTCAGCTCCAGGGCAAGCCCTTTACAGACGGTAGCCACGCCGGCAGGAGGCCCGTCCCGGAAATCTATCTCGTCGCTGTCAATGCTCCTTGAGCTTGATTCTCCTCCCTCTTCCGCTCTTCCTCCGGTTCGCAATCATGCCCCATCGTTCCATCCTCTTGATTTCGTTGATCACAGCCGGACTGCAGCCTTCCTGGACCCGTTCTTTGACGGCACAGCAAGCCGCTGACGCTGGGGCACAAACGACTCCCCCAATCGTGACATTCACAACCCGGGAAGACCACCAGCACATGATGCATCAACTGGGGATTACCAGACTGCGGCCGGGACCGAGCGGAAATCCTGCGGACCCCAATGCGGCCAACACGGACGAATCCAAGGCGAACCCTTACCCGGAACTTCCCCAACTGATGACCCTGAAAAACGGGCAACCGGTCACGACGTCGGAGCAATGGTGGAAGCAAAGGCGGCCAGAGATCGTCGAGGACTTTGAGCGCGAAGTTCTGGGCCGGGTCCCCGACAGCGTGCCCGACGTGACGTGGGAAGTGGTCAACACTCTTGAGAAGAAGCTCGGCGAGACCGACGTGGTCGAAAAGCGGCTCCTGGGGCGTGTCGACAACTCCGAGTGTCCCGAGATTGAGGTCAACATCTTGATGTCGGTCGTCGTTCCGAAGGATGCGAAGCAGCCCGTGCCGACGCTGATGATGTTCGGCTTCACCATGTTCGGCCACGATGGCGAAGACATTGATTTCGGAGGACGCTTCCGAAGTTTCGGCGCCCGCCCAGGCGGACCTCCGCCGAAGACCCAGCAATTGGTCGAAGCCGGTTGGGGATACGCGACGATCAACGCCAACAGCATTCAAGAAGACTCCGGAGGCGAACGGCAAAACCGCTTTGGACCGCCGCGGCGACCTGGCCAGACCGGCGGCGGGTTGACTCGCGGCATCATCGGCCTGACCAACAAGGGACAACCGCGCCAACCCGACCAGTGGGGCGCCCTTCGGGCCTGGGCCTGGGGCGCGTCTCGCGGGCTCGACTACCTTGAAACCGATCCGGCCATTGACGCCAAACGAGTGGGGATCGATGGCGTATCGCGCTACGGCAAAGCCGCGCTCGTTACGATGGCGTTTGACGATCGCTTCCAGATGGCTTTGGTCGCTTCATCAGGCGAAGGCGGGGCCAGTCTTTATCGCCGCAACTTCGGGGAGGCGGTGGAAAACCTCACCGGCTCGGGCGAATACCACTGGATGGCCGGGAACTTTCTCAAGTACGGCACGGCCGAGTCGTCATTCGGTTCGATGAATGCCAGCGACTTGCCGGTGGACGCACACATGTTGATCGCGTTGTGCGCGCCGCGAATGACATTCATCAGCTATGGCATCCCCGAGAAAGGCGACGCCCTGTGGCTCGATCAACAAGGCAGCTTCATGGCGGCCATCGCCGCGCAGCCCGCCTTCCGGTTGCTTGGTGCTCGTGATCTGGGGCGCAGCGATGACTACATGAACGAAACCATGCCTCCGGTCAACACGGGTCTGCTTGACGGCGAGCTCGCTTGGCGCCAGCACGATGGAGGTCACACCGATACACCAAACATCCGCCACTTCATTGCTTGGGCGAACAAGCTGTGGAATGAAAAAGGCGAAACGACACCCCTCAACGAAGCGTTGCGAAACTAAATAAGCGTGCGAGATTCTGGATAAGCGTTGGCTTGCTCAGAAGAAGCACTCTCCCGGAGAGTGACCCATTACCACGTTGCCACGAGGGCTTCGCGAATCAATTCTCATCCAGAATCTTGCACGTGTATGGAGCCTGAATCCGCCAACGAGCTGCCAAGCTGATCAGCGACACCTGAGCGAGCGAGATTCAAACCGGCGTCTTTTGATAACTGACGAAGCCGGGGATATGCTGAGCTTTATCGATCGACCCGGTTCATGCTTCCTATTTTTCCACCCACTCGTTTTCCACCCACTCGTTTTCCACAAAATGGTTTCGATGAGTCCAAAGATGACGCCGCTGTCGTGGTCACGATCGGTTGCAGATCAGGGAAATCACGCCGGTACGAAACGCTGGCTGCCGATCCTCATCGGCATCCTTGCGTTGGCATTTGGTAGCTCCTTGGTACTTGCCGCCGAAGACGATGCGAATTCCTCCGAAAGAAACAGCGAGCACGTCTACACGACCGAGGTCCAACCGCTTCTGGCCGAATACTGCTACGACTGCCACGGCTACGGCGAACAAGAAGGTGGCTTGGCGCTCGACCAGTTTGAATCACCCCAGCAGGCGATAGCGAATCCCGACTTGTGGTGGCGCGTTGTCAAGAACCTGCGGGCGGGCGTCATGCCACCGGCCGACTATGGGAAATTGTCAGACGAAGAGGAAGACAAGATCACAGACTGGGTCAAGTCTGGTCCCTTCGGCATCAATCCCGATGATCCTGGCCCGATCACGGTTCGACGACTCAATCGCCAAGAATACGGCAATACGATTCGGACACTCATGGGCGTCCGGTTCGACGAGAAAATTCTTTTTCCACCGGATGACTCGGGGCATGGTTTCGATAATTTGGCGGACGCCTTGATGGTGTCACCGCTGCTGATGGAAAAGTATCTGCATGCCGCGGAATTGGTTGTGGATCGTGCTGTTCCGAAAGTCACGAAGATCATTCCACGACAAGACTTTGATGGATCCGAGTTTCGAGCCAAGGATTCGGACACAACCGGTCGTTACCTGGACGGCAAGCAGGC
>JARFQX010000089.1 GCA_029287555.1 Rubripirellula sp.
ACCGGTCCCGGCGGTTCAAAGGCTGTTGGAGAAGACGGGTTTTGGGCTCGACGATATCGACGTTTTTGAGGTCAACGAAGCTTTCGCCGCACAGGCGATCGCTGTCTGCCGCGAATTGGATTTGCCGATGGACAGGACCAACCCCAACGGCAGCGGCATTTCGCTGGGCCATCCGATCGGTGCCACCGGCGCGATCCTCACGATCAAGGCGCTCTACGAGTTAAACCGGACGGGCAAGAAACGAGCGCTGGTGACCATGTGCATTGGAGGTGGACAGGGAATCGCAGCAATTTTTGAACACGCGTAAACGCTTTCGGCACGCTGACGGCGTGCGTTTGAAATCGCCAACCACGCGCGCGACAGCGCGCACAACAGGGAGACCAACATGGGAAGGGTTGAGGGCAGAACGGCACTGATCACTGGCGGTTCACGCGGCATCGGCCGGGCGATCGCTTTGGAGCTGGCACGGGAGGGAGCCAAGGTCGCGATCAACTATGCCAGCAACGATGCGAAAGCTCAGGAAGTCGCGGACGAGATCAGTGGTGCCGGAGGTACCTGTATCACGATTAAGGCCAACATTGGCGATGCGTCCGAGGCGCGTGCCATGGTAGACAGGGCTGCGAGCGAATTCACACATCTCGATATCCTTGTCAACAATGCGGGCATCACGCGGGATAGCCTGTTGCCCAGGATGACGGATGAACAATTCGTTGAAGTGGTGCACACCAACTTGTGTGGTTGTTTCTTCTGTACCTCGGCTGCCATTCCTTACATGACTGCCCAGAGCTACGGGCGGATCGTCAATATCAGCTCCATGAATGGTCAGGTCCCCGCCGTTGGCCAAGCCAACTACAGCGCCAGCAAGGGTGGGATCATTGCGTTCACCAGAACCGCGGCTGCCGAGTTGGTGCATTCGGGAATTACGGTCAACACAATTGCTCCCGGCTACACCGAAACCGATATGTTCGACGCAGTACCACCCCAACTGCAAACAAAGATCAAAGGCGGTATTCCCATGGGGCGTTTCGCCCATCCCGAGGAAATTGCGAAAGCCGTCACGTTCCTGGTGGCCGACGGTGATTACATCACGGGCCAACAGATCAACGTCAATGGAGGTTCGCATATGTAGAACGCCGTGACACGTGAAGACACAAAAGTTCGCTGTCGTCATCACGATCGGCAGCGGGGGAGGTGAGAGGATCATGAAAGAGACATTCGCAACGACGAAAACGGATGCGCATCTGCAGCGCGACGTGTTGGATGAACTTGAATGGGAGCCGAGTGTCGATGCGGCCCACATCGGAGTCACTGCCAGCGAAGGGGTGGTGACACTGGCGGGTCATGTCCCGGTTTATTCAGAGAAACACACCGCTGAGGAAGTCGCGAAACGGGTGCACGGCGTTCGGGCTGTCGCCAACGAAATCGAAGTCAGGCCTTCGGACGCGCATGTGAGAGACGATGAGGCGATCGCTGCGGCGGCGGTGCACGCGCTCCAGTGGGATGCCAAGGTGCCCGACGAGAGTATTCAGATCGCTGTCGAAGACGGCTGGATCACGGCCACAGGCACCGTGCAGCATCGCTATCAAAGATCAGCCGTGGATCGAGTGCTTCGTCATTTCCACGGCGCTCGTGGTTTGAACAACAACATCGAGGTCACCCCGCCGGCAGCGGTCAGCGAGACCAAAGCTGCGATCGAAGCGGCTTTCAAACGCAGCGCCGTCCTGAATTCCAAGAATCTATCGGTGGAAGTGGAGGACGGAGTGGTCACCATTACCGGCGATGTGCACTCCCACGCGGAACTGGGGGAGGTCGAGCGGACGGCGTGGGCCGCCGCCGGAGTCAAGAACGTTCAGATCTGTGTCACCGTCACCCCCTGGGGATTTGGTCCTGCGGAGGAATGGGGTTACTGATACAAGACGGGTTGAGCGAAAGCCGGGCATGGCCCCCGTGGCTGGCACAGAGGACTCAAACCAAGAGAAACGACATGAGCAAATCAGATCCAAAAGCAAACAACAATGGCTTTAACCCTTTCGACCCGACGGGCATGCTGAAAGGAATGCGCGATTCGAATATGGATGCCTGGGCCAAGATGATGGTTGAATTCGTCAACACGGAGGCCTACGCCGAGTCGACCGGTGCCATGCTGGATGCGTGGCTGACCACTTCCGGTCCGCTGCGCAAGGCGATGGAGAAAAGCATGGCACAGGCTTTGGCTGAGCTGAATCTGCCGTCTCGTGATGATATCTCACGGCTGGCTGAACGACTGACGCACATTGAGATGCGGCTGGACGACATGGAGGCCCAAATTGATGAGGCGCTCCCGACTCGCTCGCAATAGTGGGCCGCTGGCCGAAGAATTGCGGGGGATCGCTAACCTCAACTAAGAGACTGAGAACAGATCAATGGCAACGACTGAATCGACCCCTGAAGTTAATAACGAGTTTCCTTCCTTTTCTGATGTTTGTGCGCAATGGCACAAGGCAGCTGAAAACTGGGACAAGTTCCATCGCGCGCTGACGACCGATGCGAAGATTGCGCAGACGCCAAAGCAGTTGGTGTGGACGCTCAACAAGGCCAAGCTGTACCGGTACACTCCGGTCGTTCCGGAGGAGGAACGCAAACCGATTCCATTCCTGATGGTGTTCGCCATCATGAACCGCCCGCACGTGCTCGACCTGCGGCCAGGCCACAGCTTTGCCGAGTACATGTTGCGTCACGGATACGATCTGTATCTGCTCGACTGGGGTGCACCGGGACCGGAAGACAAGAACATGAAGTTCGACGACTACACGCTGGAGTATCTTCCCCGTGTGGTCCGCAAGCTGAAGAAAGTTTCCGGATCGGACCAGTTCAGCATGCTCGGCTGGTGCCTGGGCGCACTGATTAGCACGATGTATGCAGCCCTTCGTCCTGATGACGGGCTGAAGAACCTGATCCTGTTGACGGCTCCGCTTGACTTTGAAAACAAAGACGCCGGCGGCTTCGTTCGTTGGTCAAGCGATCCCGCCTTCAATGCCGACATCATCGTGGAGAAGCTCGGCAACGTGCCCGGCGAGATGATCGACAATGGCGCCAAGATGCTCAAGCCGATCGAGAACTACTTCGGCAGCTTCACGATGCTGTGGGACAACATCGAAAAACCCGGAAGCGTCGAAGCCTGGCATGCGATGAACACCTGGGTGCGAGACATCATCCCGATGGCGGGCGGTGCGTACAAGCAATTGATCAACGAGCTGTACAAGGAAAACCGCCTGATCAATGGGAAGATGAAACTGCGCGGCGAAACCGTCGACCTCAAGCGGCTCAAGGCCAATCTTCTCAATGTGATTGCGCAAGCTGACCACATCACTCCCCCCTGTCAATCGGAAAGAATCATGGACTTGGTGGGCAGCGAAGACAAGGAGCTCTTGCGGGTGCGCGGCGGGCACATCGGGATCATGGCGGGCCGAGGCGCCGAAAAGAACACTTGGCCTCATATGGAATCGTGGCTTGCCGAGAGATCGGGTTAGGCACGTGAGATGAAGCCGAATTGGGATACCCTGCTCGATGAAGCGGCGCTCGCGGCGCTCCTGCCGGCTGGGTCCGCACACTTTGCCCGGCCCATTCGCGACGCCTTGGCTCTGTTTCTCGGCGGCCTGCCGGAGTCACGCCAAGCCTCGATCCTGATGGCGCAGGCTAAGCTGCCGTTGCAGGCGTCCTTTTCCCAGCGGCTTGGTTTGCTGGCTCGCGGATCAGCGGTGCTGCACAAACTTGGCCAGGTTTTGGCGAGGGATCAAAGGCTGCCGCTGCAGTTGAGATACTACCTGCGAGAGCTGGAATCGCTCCCTCCCTCGGTGCCCATGGAGGCCATCCGGGAAACGCTCAATGCGGAGCTCGGATCCCTTGATCGCCTTGGCATCACAGTCGGGCCGGCGATTGCTGAGGCAAGTGTGGCGGTGGTCGTTCCCTTCCGGCAGGGCGATCGGTCGGCTGGCAATTCGTCGCCCGAAGGCGTTTTCAAGGTTCTCAAGCCGGGCATCGCCGAGCAGTTGGACGAAGAGCTGCGGCTGTTGGAAAGCGTCGGCCAACATCTGGACAGTCGTTGTGAAGAACTGAACATTCCCCATCTGGACTATCAGGATTCTTTCGCGCAGGCTCGCGACAAACTGCTGGATGAAATCCAGCTTGAAAACGAGCAGCGTCACCTGGTGCAGGCGAAAAAGTTCTTTGCCGACGAGCCGCGCGTGCGGATTCCCGGTCTGCGGGAGCATTGCACGGCGCGCGTCACCGCCATGGAGCGACTTTTCGGAGCCAAGGTCACCAGCCACGCGCTGGACACGGCTGGAAAAAAACGGCGGCTGGCCTCGCTGATCGCCAAAGCCCTGATTGCGAAACCTGTCTTCAGCGAATCGGATCAACCAATGTTCCATGGTGATCCACATGCCGGTAATTTACTGCTGACCGACGACGGGAGCTTGGGGATTTTGGACTGGAGTCTCGCAGGCCGACTTGGCGTCCGCGAGCGGATCGCGATTGTTCAAATGGTGCTCGGTGCCATCACGCTGGATGCGACTCGTATCGTTGACGAACTGTCACAGTTGGCTGACCCCCAGCGATTGGACGCGGCGGAGCTCCGTCGTGTTGTTGACAAATGGCTCAAGCGTGTTCGCCGGGGGCGATTCCCCGGATTGAGTTGGCTGGTGGGAATGTTGGACGAGGCGGTCCTAAGTGCTCGACTGCGTGTCTCGCCCGACCTGATGTTGTTTCGCAAGTCGCTGCTCACGCTCGAAGGCGTGATTGCTGAAGTTGGCGAACGCAGCGGACAAATCGACAAATCACTGAGCCTCGAATTTCTCCGCCATTTCGCCGCTGAGTACCCGCTGCGTTGGCTTCGCGCTCCACAATCACGTGATTTTGCCACCAGAATCTCCAATTTGGATCTGCTGCAGACGCTGGGCAGCTATCCCACGGTGGTCGCCCGCTTCTGGACGGGACACGGATTCGATATCCTCGAGGCCTGTGCGAAGCGTTGGGAGGCGAGTTTACAAGACGAGGCCGGGGCCGTCGCGGATGGCTCGTTAACCAACAAATCAGCAGAAGGTGTTTCTCAGGAGTGAACATGTCCGTCAAGTCTCTCAATCATATTGGCATCGCCGTCCGTTCGATTGATGACCAGAAGTCGTTCTACGAGGGGGCACTTGGCTTGGAATTCGAGGGATTGGAAGACGTCCCCAGCCAGAAGGTTCGCGTCGCTTTCTTCCGCGCCGGCGATGTGCGAATCGAGTTGTTGGAACCGACCGAGCCAGACAGCACCGTTGCCAAGTTCCTTGAAAAACGCGGCGAAGGTTTGCATCATCTTGCTTTCACCGTTGAAGACATCCGGGCGCGGATTGCGGAACTCCGAGAATCCGGGTTGCGGATGATCGACGACGAGCCACGTCCGGGATCGCATCATATGCAGATCGCATTTGTCCACCCAAAAAGCTCGTTCGGTGTGCTGACCGAACTGTGCGAACCGAGTAACGAACCCAGTCAAGCCTGAAGCCGGGAGCCATGACGATGCCGCGAACAGTCGAAGTTACCGAATTAGCACTTCGCGACGGCCACCAGAGTTTGCTGGCGACGCGGATGGCCACCGAAGACATGGTGGGAATCTGCGAGGAAATCGACCAGGCTGGGTATTGGAGCGTCGAGTGTTGGGGCGGTGCCACCTACGATTCGTGTATCCGGTTCCTCAACGAGGATCCGTGGGAGCGGCTGCGGACGTTTCGGAAACTGATGCCGAACAGCCGTCTGCAGATGTTGTTGCGAGGGCAGAACCTGCTTGGATACCGTCACTACGAAGATTCCGTCGTTGACCGGTTTGTCGACAAGGCGGCCGAGAACGGAATGGACGTCTTCCGTGTCTTTGACGCACTGAACGACGTACGGAACTTGCGGCAGGCGCTCGCTGCGGTCAAACGGACGGGCAAGCACGCCGAGGGGACGATCTGTTACACCGTTTCGCCGCTTCACACGATCGAGGCGTTTGTTGAGATGGCCGCGCAGCTGCGCGATTTGGGTTGCGATTCGATCTGCATCAAGGACATGGCGGCGCTGCTCAAGCCGCAGCCGGCTTACGACTTGGTGCGAGGCATCAAAGAAACGTGCGGCGACGACATGCTGGTTCACGTGCACGTCCATTCGACCACCGGTGTGACGCTGGTAAGCCTGATGAAGGCCATCGAAGCGGGTGCGGATATCGTGGACACCTCGATTTCGTCGCTCTCGCTGGGCCCAGGGCACAATCCGACCGAAGCGCTGGTGGAGATGCTCGAAGGGACCGGTTACGAGACCCGTTTGGACAAAGATCGACTGGTAAAAATCAAGGAGCACTTCGCCGGGGTACGTCCGCGGTATGCCGAGTTCGAATCGAAGTTCATCGGCGTCGAATCGCAGATTTTCGAGAGCCAGATTCCGGGCGGCATGATCTCCAACATGGAAAGTCAGCTCAAACAACAGGGCGCCGGCGACCGCGTCAAGGAGGTGATGCAGGAGGTTCCGAAGGTCCGCAAAGATGCCGGTTTTCCGCCTCTGGTCACACCGTCGAGTCAAATTGTCGGTACCCAAGCCGTCTTCAATGTGCTGATGGGCCGATACAAGTCGCTAACCGGGGAATTCGCAGACTTGATGCTTGGCTATTACGGCAAGACGATTGGTCCGCGCGATCCCGAAGTCGTCGAGGCGGCGAAAGAGCAGGCCAAGAAAGAGTCGATCACCGAGAGGCCCGCTGACCTGCTCAAACCCGAGTGGGACGAGTTGCGCAAACGAGCGGTGGCGCTCGACGGATGCAATGGATCGGATGAAGACGTGCTCACTTTTGCCATGTTCCCACAAGTCGCTCCCAAGTTTTTTGCCAGCAGGGACCAGGGCCCAATCAGTGTCGCCAAGAGTGCGGCCGAGCCGGCCAAAGAAGCGGTTGCCGGCGATGGCAAGGCTCCCGTGACAAGTCGCGTGGAATACAAAGTCAAGATTGGGGACAAGACCCGCAAAGTGTTGGTCGAACCTGCTTGAACAACGTGAACGCGAACGGGCGTTGATTGCCGCCACAACCACTTTGTAAGAAAGGAAAAGCAGAAATGGCCGACAAGTCGATGCAAGACTTGGTCGAATCGCTTCGCGAAAAGCGTGAGCATCTATACCAAGGTGGTGGTCAAGAACGAATCGCCAAGCAGAAGGCACAGGGAAAGCTGACATCGCGCGAGCGGATTGACACGCTTGTCGATGCGGACAGCTTTGAAGAATTCGGGCTGTTCGCGCAACATCGGCAGACAAGTTTTGGCCTGGACGCCAAAGAAGTGCCTGCTGATGGAGTCGTGACCGGAGCAGCCTCGATGGATGGTCGGCTGATTCACCTAGCCAGCCAGGACTTCACCGTTCTGGGAGGCTCGGCTGGCGAGGTCCACTCGCTGAAGGTTGCCGATGCGATGCATCGTTCGCTGAAGACCGGCAGTCCCTTTGTCTTCATCAACGATTCCGGCGGCGCCCGTGTTCAGGAGGGAATCGATTCGCTTTCCGGTTACGGGCAGGTCTTCTACGCTAACGTGTTGCTCTCCGGGGCCGTTCCCCAGATCTCTTTGATCTGTGGACCCTGTGCCGGTGGTGCCTCCTACTCACCCGCGCTGACGGATTTCATTATCCAGACGCGAAAGGCTCAGATGTTCATCACCGGGCCGCAGGTAATCAAGCAGGTCACCGGCGAGGAGATCACGGCCGATGCCCTGGGTGGCGCCGATTCTCACATGGAACATTCGGGCGTGGTCCATTTTGTGGCCGAAGACGACGAAGAGGCGATCCATATCTGCCGTCGTCTGCTCAGCTTTCTGCCTTCAAACAACCTGGAAGAGCCGCCGAGGTTACCGTCGGATGGCAATGTTGACCCGAATCCGGCGCTGGACAACATCGTGCCGATCGATCCCAAGCAGGGATATGACATCCGCGAGGTGATCAAGGGCATCGTCGATCAAGGGGATCTCCTGGAGGTTCAGGAGGGCCACGCTCCGAATATGGTTGTCGGCTTTGCCCGCATTGTGGGCCGCAGCATCGGGATCATTGCCAATCAGCCCGCGGTACTCGCGGGGGCCATCGACATCAAGGCGGCGAACAAGTGCGCCAGGTTCGTTCGCTTCTGTAATGCTTTTAACATTCCGATCGTCACCTTTGTGGACGTGCCAGGGTTCCTGCCCGGCGTGGAGCAGGAATATGGCGGGATCATTCGCAATGGCGCCAAAATTCTGTTTGCCTACTCGGCGGCCTCGGTGCCGAAAATTCAGCTCGTGTTGCGCAAGTCCTACGGTGGTGCCCACGTGGCGATGTGCTCCAAAGACCTCGGAGCC
>JARFQX010000688.1 GCA_029287555.1 Rubripirellula sp.
AATCATGAAGCGCATCGTTCCCAACGTGCGCACGCTTCAACACCTGCTGCAGCTCAATCGTGTCGATTACATGACGGCGATCAACAAGCGGTTGCCGATGCGTCAGCGTCGCGCCGCATGGAAGAATCTTGTCATCCGTCGTAACAAAGCCGTGCGACTGGTTGAGGAGATGAATCTGAGAACCGGCAAATTGCAACCGCTGTTCGAAAAGCTCCGCCGAGCCTCTGAGCGAATGACGGAAATTCAACAGCAGTTGGCCGACCCGAGCCAGTTGGAGATGCCGGGCATGCCGACCGTGGATGAACTTCAGAGCGAACTTCACTACCTGATGCGTCTAACTTACGAGACGCCTCGGACGCTCGCTCGCCGAATCGAAAAGTGCGACTCGCTTCGCGAGGACTACGATGCCGCCAAGCGAGTGCTCTCGGCAGGCAACTTGCGGCTGGTTGTCTCAATCGCCAAGAAGTATCGCAATCGCGGACTCTCCTTCCTCGATTTGATCCAGGAAGGCAATACCGGATTGATGCGTGCCGTCGATAAGTTCGAACATGCCCGCGGCTACAAGTTCAGTACCTATGCAACCTGGTGGATCCGACAGGCGATCACGCGGGCAATTGCGGACCAGAGCCGCACAATCCGCGTCCCGGTTCACATGATTGACACGATGAACAAGATTCGCCAAATCACGCGCGATCTGGTCCAGGAGATTGGTCGTGAACCGACGGCCGAGGAGGTTTGCAAACGCAGCGGGCTTTCACTCGAAGACACCCGCGTCATCTTGAAGATGAGCCGACAACCACTCTCGCTCGACCAACCGATCGGTGATCACGAGGAAAGCGTCTTTGGCGAATTCCTCGAGGACTATCGCGATGACGATCCGCTGCTGGAAACCAACCGCGAGGCGCTCAAGGCGCAAATCGATATGGCAATGGAAACGCTGAACTATCGAGAGCGAGAAATCCTTCGCTTGCGATACGGACTGGCAGACGGCTACACCTACACACTCGAAGAGGTCGGTCGCATCTTCCAGGTGACGCGCGAACGGGTGCGTCAAATCGAAAGCAAGGCCGTTCGGAAACTGCAGCAACCTTACCGGGCCAAGTCACTGGTCAGCTTCCTCGACGGTGCCGAGATCACGATGCTCGAGGGCAGCGAAGCGCTGTAGGCAAGCCCGCCCCACGTATTGTCTTTTCCGCAGCAAGCTGCTGTGCATACCTCAGCCTGAGGACAGGCTGGGATACAGCTTGTGCAAAGCATCCGCTGTAGGCGAGTCTGTCCCCAGACTCGCATTGTCTTCTCCGCAGCCAAGCTGCTCGCGTGTCCGCCTGAGGACAGGCGGACCTACGGCCGTAGGTGAGTCTGTCCCGGGTCCGCTGCGGACCTCCAGACATATCGCTAACGATCTGACTCGCTGGTCAACTGGTAAAGAAAGATCGCCGCGGCCACCGACACGTTCAAGCTATCGGTTCCGAGTTGCATGGGAATCGTGACCCGATCGCTGGCCATCGCCTCGATCGCCGAGTCGATCCCCTCCGCCTCGCCACCCATCACCAGGATGATAGCCCGATCGTCGGTGACGAATTGGTCGAGCGGTGTTGCCTCGGGCGAAAGCGTCGTGACGACGGTGCGCACCTGACCGGTTGATTGCAGCCTCGACAACTCAGCCAGCGGCTCCTTCAGCGCGTACAGCCGCTGCTTGAGCACCGCCCCCATGCTGACGCGAACCGTTCGACGCGAGTAGGGGTCAGCCGTCAAGGGCCCGATCAGCACCTTCTCAATTCCCAGCGCCGCAGACGTCCTCAACATGCTTCCGAGGTTTTCTCGTTGATTGACGCCGACGGCCGCTAACGCCACCGGAGGCCGCGACTGGTTCAATTGCAACGAATCAACCGAACCGAGAATTGGTCGGCGACCACACGCGAGCATTCCGCGGTGGAAATGGTATCCCACCAACGACCGAATCTTCTCGGCCGGTAACGCGTAGACGGGGGTCCGATCATCGACCCAACTTGCCGCCTCCGCTTCCTTGCCAGACTCGACAAGAATGGACAAACACTCAATCGGGCTCTCGATCAAGCGCTGGACACAGAGCCTGCCCTCGACGATGAACCAATCACATTCCGGTCGCGGATTGGCGTCCCAGCGGAGATCCGAGTAACAAGCCAGTCGCGGATCGGCAGGATCATCAAGGAAGCGAATCATTGCGCATGTTGAACTAGTAGACGTGCTGCAAACCGAAGTGAATCCCGTGCACGTAGAAGGTTCGATCGAACAGAGAAGCGGTGGGACGGCGCGGACCGGTGAGTGGATCCGAAACGTTAACGGCCAGCGCCGGATCGATGGCACCCGATGGCTGTAAGGCATCGGTCAGAGCGATGACGTGATAACCAAAGGTCACGTCCCAATTCTTGAAACGATGCCAACCGAGAGACAGATCCAGTTCGGGCACCCATGCGAACGTGTCGTCCGAGACGGTCCCGGAATTGGTGGTGCGTACGAGCAGGCCCTGGTTCTCGACGGCCGTGGCATCATCAATGGTCTTGATCGTCCTACCCGATCGTTTCGCCTCGCGCCGCAGCGACCCGAAAGCGACTTTGATCAAGCCGTTGAACGACCAGCATCTCTCGCGATAGGCAGCCGCAAAGCCCAACTGCCCGCCGTGGAACTCGTTGGTGGTCGTAAAATCATCCGACACCGAAAACACGGTGCCAATCGGGTTTGTAGGAGTACCTTCGAGCTCTGTCGAGGTGGTCGCGATCCCCAGGCTTCCATTGAGGCGCATGAACTGGTAACCCCAAAGAAAGTCGACCGTACCTCCAAGGTCGCCGTAAAGGAATTGGCGAATCGAAACGTCGCCGCCAAAGGTCTCACTATCGGAATCGATGCGTACCGAGCCCGTCGCCTGATCCGGAAAGGCGATTTTCGCAACATCCTGAATCGGCGGATCATCGCTGACACTGAAGAACGGGCGAGTCAGAACCGCCGTCGCTGTCTGGTCCTGATTCTGGTTGTAGTGATACGTCTTACGGCCTCCGTACCAGCCGCGTGTCACCAAACTCAAGCATTGTCGATTGTCGAGCCAGGTTCCGATTGTCAGTCGGCCCCCCGAACCAAGTCTCTCCATGATCCGTTCATTGCCGGCGAGGATAACAGTGTCGTCTCTATCGAGCTCGCCCGCCGAGGGAGGATCTCCCG
>JARFQX010000092.1 GCA_029287555.1 Rubripirellula sp.
GCGTCCTCGCTGTCCTGCACCATGCGACAACCGCTCTCCAGTTCTGCGAGCATGGTTCGAACGGTGTCTTCAATTTCCAGCGTTATCGACTGCACCGCTTCGCGTTTGTCGCGATCGTACTGGTCGGCACGATCCTTGAGGTCGATTGGCTGACCCACCTTGACCAGTGCGGTGCGGGGGCCCCAAATCCTGCGTTCGCGGCAGACTTCCATCTCCAGCAGGCAGAGCACGTCAAGAAAACGTTCGAACGTCATGGAGGCTTTGACGTAGCCGTCCTCGAGGGCGACGAACTGCAGCAACCGCCACAGGTCCTCGTAGTAGTCTTGAACAACTGCCTGACGCTCTTGCGCGAGTTGCCGCTCGTAATCGGAACCGCTCGGTTCGCTGTAGACGATACGATCGACGGTATTAAAGAGTGTTCGAATTCGATCAAGCAATTGTTGCCGCGGCGAGGGCGTGATCCCAAGTTGCTGCTCAAGTTGAGAGACCGCGTGCAGCTTGAGTTGTTCGGCGCGGTCGTTCAGGCTCGCATCAGGATTCGCCTTGAATCCCTTTGCCTTCTCATTCGCTGCGAGAACCACTTCGGCGATGCGTCGCAAGCGGCGATAGCGAGAATGGTCATCGGTTTCGTCCGCGATTCCAAGCTTTGCTTCGAGGCGCGAGAGCGATTCGTCGATCTCCGCGTGCATGTCATGTTGGTAGACGTATTTGATTGCCATCGGAATGCAATAAAGACTTGCCTCAGCATCCTGTTTTCGTGCGTCCTCGTAACCTTTAAAGGCGAGCTGAAACACTCCCTGTTGGAAAGGAATGAGCATGCTGTTCTGCCAGATGGTTTGGCCTTCGGGGAAGATCACCAGCCAGCGTTTTCCCTCCGCCAACAACTGGCGAGTCATGCTGAAGGACGGTCGATCGACGGCTCCTCGAATCACCGAGTAGACGCCGAGACGAGGCATCAACCAGCGGTACACACGTGACTGCTGAAACAACTCCATCGCGGCCACGTAGTTGTAGTCCTGGCCCAACTGCTTCGAGAGATACATGATGATGTGCGGCTCGAAGCCACCGGAATGGCTCGGGGCGAGCAAGCAACGCTCATCTTGAAGTTGGCGAAGCGTGTTGAGGTCCTCATCGCTGATTTTGATATCGTGGACCTGCAGCTTCCGTCGAATCGCCCCGCGGATACCCAGCTTGATCAAACCGGTGACCAGGCGATTGTTCTTCGGGGGAAAGAACGTGAAGGGCTCGGGTCTGGCTCGGGGATCGGACTCGGAGGGTGACTTCAAATTCATGACTCGGCCCTTCTTGGGCGGCGCGGGAATCGGGCCCCGCCATCGTCGACGGGCCATCATCGTAACGACTTTCAAGTGGCTCGAGTGGCAACCGCGGCCCTCGGCGCCGTAACCGCTGACGCGTCCGGAACGTCATGAACGGATGATCATCTCAGGTCTCGACCGCGAAACCGTTTCAATCGACCGACGATGCGGTAGATGTTGTGCGGGCGACGAATCATCAGATTCAATTCATCGGCGAGGACCTCGTAGCTGAAGAACTCCTTGGCGACCTCGTAATTGTGATCGGCCATTTCTCGTTGCAGTTCTTGATCAGCCAGTACTCGGCGGACTTCCTCAACCGTCTGCTTGGTCAAATAGTCTTCAAACACGATCGCACGAAAACCGCACGGCTCGATGTCGGTTCGAAAGATCGAATATCGATTGCACAGCACCATGCAGCGGTTGTACACGGCTTCGAGAAAAGCATTGCCGAAACCCTCGTATTCCGACGGATAGGCGACGAGATCGGATTGACTGAAGGCATCGTTCAAGGTGAACAGCGGGCGACCGTGTGCGTCCTCGCCGCGTTGTTCGGCGATCCGATGGTCCACGTAAAGCACGCGAACCTCCATGATCTCGGCGTACTCGCGGATTCTCTCGGCGTAGTCATTCCCCTCATCGCCCGAGGCATGGGTGATCACCAAGGCTGCTCGATCGGGGCGCAATCGGCGCACCAACTCGATCGAGTGTTCAATGCCCTTGCGTGAGACGACTCGGGTTGGTTGCAGAATCAATAACTCTTCGTCGTCGAGACCAATCTCTTGTCGGAATCGCCGCGCGTAGTCGTCTGGCGGTGGGGGCGGATCGGAAAAGTTCATCACGTTCGGAATGATCCGGCAGGAGAGCCCCGTTCGGCGGCTGAATTCCTCACCGGCGAGGCTGTTGATCACGACGTGTTGAATCTGAGGCAGCGCCGGGGGAAACGCGTAACGAATCAAATCGTCGACCGCGTTGACCAGGAACCGCGGTCGTTCCCAGAAGAAATCGTGGTGGTGGGCCACGCAAGGCAAACCGTGCTCCTGAGCCGCCTGGACAATGGCGATTCCCAACGGGATGTTCATCGGGATCGTCAAGGCATTCTGAGCGATCAAAGCATCAATATCGAACCTCTCGATCGCCTCGGCCAGCTGATTACGAATTCCACGCGCAATTCGCAAGATGTCATCGGTCAGCTGCGGCGTGCGCACTTCGGACTCAAAAGCACGGCGCGAAATATCAAGAATGTCCGGATGATTGAAATGGGCCTCCGGAATCAGCGCGGTGCGTTCGGCGGGCCGATCCGATTCACCCGCGAAGTAGTAGCACTGCAGGCCCATCTCTTCGATGACGCTGGCCCATTTGCCAATTTCCAGCGAAACACCGTCGGTACCGGCAATCCGAGTCGAAACGAAAGCGACGCGTCGCGCCGTGAAAGGAATAGGATCGGGCATGCTGAGGCTCCTGCAGCTTGAAACGACGACATCGCCGCGGTGGGTGATGCAGAAACGCATTGACCGCTCGTTGCGACCATCGGCGACCATGTTCGGACAAGGGCTAAATATAGCAGGAGGATGACGCGACGTGGTTCGGCCGGAATGAACCGAATTCTAGCCCACGTTGATTCCTTCGCCCCAGTCTCACTCTCACTCTCACTCTCACTCTCACTCGGAATCTCTTTCGTGCTCGTGCTCGTGCTCGTGCTCGTGCTCGTACTTCTACTTCTACTTCTACTTCTACTTCTACTTCTACTTGTACTTGTACTCAGACGCTTCGACGGTACTCCTATTCGACTGGCAGAGCATCCCCGGTGACGCAACCGAAGAGTGCGAGTACCACTTCGTTGAGTACGAGCACGAGTACGAGCACGAGTACGAGTACGAGCACGAGTACGAGTACGAGCACGAGCACGAGCAGGAGCAGGAGCAGGAGCAGGAGCACTTGGAGTTTTTCGGGGTTCCAGATTCGCTTTCGCTTCTTTAGCCGCGTTGGTCTGCCAGTTCTTTGAGACGCCGCAGCGTCGACGGACTGACGTGGTGCTCGATCCCTTCGGCATCGATTGCCGCGGTGTCTTCGTCGACCCCGATGGCAAGCAGGAAACGATAGACGATCTCATGACGCTCGCGACACTTGCGGGCAAGCCGTTTTCCTTTTCGTGTCAGATCGATCGGCTGGTAGGGCTCGGTTACGACATAGCCCTCTCGCTGCAACCGTTCGACGATTCGGTTGACCGTCACGTGGCTGACGGCGAACTGCTTTGCCAGGTCGATCAGCCGGCAAGTCCCTTTGGCTTCGAGGATCTGGGCGATCGCCTCGACGTAGTCTTCGGCCGTCTCCGATGCGTGATCGTTCCGCGTTCGCCGATGCGGTTCGGAATTTTGCAGCTCCGCTGTCATGTCGTCTCAAGTCAGTCGCGGGTCAATTTCGGGTCGGGTCTGCTGGGACGAAAATTGCTCCCGATTGGCGAGTCACATCGTACCCGCTTGACAGGTTTGTAGCAATGACTACACTTCCCAGAGTCTGTGTGAAAAGGAGCGCTGTTTCGCATCATCAAGGTCTCTTGGTCTCGATCGCTACCGAGGATTTTTCCGGAACTTCAATGAGAATTTCTCTCCTACTGGCAATGGCGATCCTGCTGTGCGGCTGCCATCCGTCGGGAAATTCTTCGGGTAGCAAGGGCTCTCGATCCGAGTCTCCGGCTGCGTCTCGTCCCGCGTCAACGGCAGGCGCGAGTTCACAACCCGCGTTTTCCGGCAAGTATCCCATCGAGGTCGTTTCCACCGTGGGAATGGTGGCCGACATCGTCCGGAACGTGGGCGGCAATCAGCTTCAGGTATCCCAAGTCATGGGAGCCGGCGTCGATCCCCATCTCTACAAGGCAACGCGTGACGACGTCCAGAAGATCATGAAGGCAGACCTTGTCTTCTACAGCGGTTTGATGCTGGAAGGAAAGATGTCGGACACGTTAATCAAAGTTGCTCGCAGCAAACCGGTGGTTGCCGTGACCGAGTCGATCGACGAGGCAACGTTGCTTGAGCCGGAAAGCCTCCAGGGACACTACGATCCGCACGTTTGGATGGATGTCTCCGCATGGACCAAGTGCGTCCACGTGGTGGCCTCCACGCTCAGTACATTCGATCCTGAGAACACCGACAGCTACGAGACCAATGCAGAGGCCTACACGAATGAACTGGGCAAGCTGCATGAGTACGGAGTCCGGGCTATCGCATCGATCCCCGAAGGCAAGCGGCTGCTGGTTACCTCTCACGACGCCTTCAACTACCTGGGGCGTGCTTACGGATTGGAGGTCCAGGGAGTGCAGGGGATTTCCACCGAGTCGGAGGCTGGTTTGCAGCGGGTCAATGAGTTGGTTGAGATGTTGGTTGCCAGGAAAGTTGAAGCCGTTTTCATTGAAAGCAGTGTTCCGCGCAAGAATATCGATGCGCTGATCGAGGGAGCCCGTTCAAAGGGGCACGAGATACGAGTCGGCGGCGAGTTGTTCTCCGACGCGATGGGTGAGGCCGGTACTTACGAGGGAACTTACATTGGCATGCTTGACCACAACATTACCACCATCACGCGGGCTCTCGGCGGGGAAACGCCCGAGCGTGGATTTCAAGGCAAGCTCAAGAGTCATAGCGAGTCGGAGTAGTGAGCACGCTCCCTGATGCTCGTCAGGACCGGCTCCGAGGATCCGGGACGGGCGGCCGCGGTTCCTCGGAAACACCATTGTCGGTCTACGATTTGACCGTCGCCTACCACCGTAAGCCGGTGCTCTGGGATGTCGGATTCGATATCCCCTCGGGCGCCTTGGTGGGGATCGTGGGGCCGAACGGCTCCGGGAAGACCACACTCTTGAAGGCTGTCATGGAGCTGATTCCCAAGGCTTCCGGACGGATCTCGGTTTTTGGCAAACCCTATCGCGAAAACCGACGTCGAGTTGGCTACATGCCGCAGCGTGAGAGTGTGGATTGGGACTTTCCGGTCGACGCCCGCGATGTCGTGACGATGGGGCTTTACAACCAGGTCGGATGGTGCCTACCCGTCCGCAAGAAACACCGCCGAGCCGCCCTCGATGCGCTCAGCCGCGTCGGCATTGAAGAACTCGCCCATCGACAAATCAGTCAACTTTCCGGTGGCCAGCAACAACGAACTTTTCTTGCCCGAGCGCTCGTTCAGAACGCGGATCTTTACCTGATGGACGAACCGTTCGCAGCCGTTGACGCGGCAACCGAACGTGCCATCATCGAGATTCTTCGCGACATGAAGCGGAACGGAAAGACCGCCGTCGTGATTCACCATGACCTGCAGACGGTTCCCGAATACTTTGACTACGTCGTGCTGCTGAACATGCGTGTGGTCGCGCACGGCGCGGTCGATGAAGTGTTTACGCGCGAGAATCTGCAAAAGACTTACGGCGGTCGGTTGACACTGTTGGATGAAGTCACCGAAGAGATGCGACGACGGGAGCGATCGTTGTGACCCGGATGCGTCAGTCCTTTCGCACGGTGCTGATGGCTTGCCTTCTGATGTCCGCTTTGGTCATGGGCGGCGAGGTTATCGCAGCTCCGGTACTGGATACTGCCGGTCAGCGTTCGATTGCCGACCGTTCCGTTTCTTGGCCGACCTTTGATCAGTGGAAGCGGTTGATATTGCTGCAGGACTACAACACGAGAGTTGTCGTGTTGGGCACGATGCTGTTGGGTTGCGCTGGCGGGATGGTTGGCAGTTTTACACTACTGCGACGACGGGCACTGATGGCGGACGCATTGAGTCATGCCACGGCGCCGGGCATTGGGCTGGCCTTCATTGTCGCGACCACGCTGGGTTTGGACGGAAAATCGCTGCCGGTATTGCTTTCGGGAGCGACACTTTCCGGGTTGGTAGGCGTTGGCGTGATCCTAGTCCTTCGCAATACGACACGCTTGAAAGAGGACACCGTGTTGGGCGCGGTGCTAAGCGTCTTCTTCGGGGCTGGCGTCGCGCTGCTTAGCCTTTCGCAGCAGATGGAAAAAGGGCACGCGGCAGGACTCGAGTCTTTCATCTATGGAAAGACCGCATCAATGGGAATCCAAGACACGATGTTGATCAGCGTTGCGGCTCTGATCTGCATTGCGGCTTGTCTTCTCTTTTTCAAAGAACTCAAGCTGCTTTGCTTTGACCAGGGCTTTGCGGAGTCAGCGGGCTTTCCGGTCGTCCGTCTCGATTTGTTACTGATGGCAATGGTGGTGACGGTCACGATCGTCGGGCTGCAAGCAGTGGGGCTGATTCTGATGATCGCCCTATTCGTCATTCCCGCGGCGGCGGCCCGCTTCTGGACCGAAAAGATGTGGACGATGTTTCTGATCTCGGGAATTCTTGGTGCCCTGGGCGGGATGCTCGGCGCCGGTGCCAGCGCTTTGTTCGCCAAACTCCCCTCGGGCGCGATGATCGTGCTTGTCTGCACCGGGTTCTTTCTCATCAGCATGGTGTTTGGTTCCGCTCGAGGGGTGCTGATTCGTTGGCTGCGACGAAGCCGCTTGAATCGCAGCGTGGACTATCAACACCTGCTTCGCGCGGCCTATGAATACCTGGAGGGCGGTGGCAGGCTCGTTGCGGGCCACGACATTCCAATGGCGGCGCTGCTGGACGCTCGAAGTTGGTCAGTTTCGCGTCTTCGTCGAGTTGTGGGACGTGCCGAACGCAGCGGGTTGCTCAAGCGGGAGGTGAGCCGGATACGTTTGACAGAGAAGGGATTGAGGGAGGCTGCGCGGATCACTCGCCAGCATCGACTTTGGGAACTCTATCTGATTACCTACGCCGATATTGCCCCCGGTCGTGTCGATCGGGACGCCGACGCGATCGAGCATGTCCTTGAACCGGAGATCGTTGCGGAGTTGGAGGCGACGTTGAAGAAGTCGGGATCCGACGTACCGTCGAGCCCGCATGGGCTATCCGAACCGGCGATCGCCGGAGTTGCTTCGCAGGGGCAGTGAGATGGAAGCATTGAACGATTGGACCTGGGCTCTCGATGGCTGGATTACGGCGGTGGGGATTCTCTGTGCCGTGTCCGCCTCGTTGCTGGGGAATTATCTCGTGCTTCGGAAGATGAGCCTGCTCGGTGATGCGATCACGCATGCGATCTTGCCTGGCTTGGCCGTTGCTTTTTTCATCAGCGACAGTCGCAGCAGTCTTCCCATGTTCGTCGGCGCGGTCATTGTGGGTGTGTTCACTGCCCTGTTCACCGAATGGATACGCGGGGTGGGGCGAGTCGACGAAGGCGCTTCGATGGGTGTCGTGTTCACGTCGCTGTTTGCGCTCGGGTTGGTGCTGATTGTCCAAGCGGCGGACCACGTCGATCTTGATCCTGGATGCGTGCTCTATGGATCGATTGAGTTTACGCCTTTGGATACGGTGATCGTTGTGGGCCGAGAGGTTCCGCGGGCCTTCATCGTTCTCGGAATCGTGGCGACGATCAATGCCCTGTTCGTGTTCCTGTTTCGCAAAGAGTTAAAGATATCGTCGTTCGATCCCGCGTTGGCGACGACCAGTGGCTTCAATGCGAAGCTGATGCACTACCTGTTGATGATCCTCGTTGCGATCACGGCGGTGGCCAGCTTTGAGGCGGTCGGCAACATTCTGGTCGTGGCGATGTTTGTTGTTCCGCCCGCGGCCGCCTACATGTTGACTGATCGACTTTCGCACATGGTCGTGCTCAGCACGGTTCTGGCCGTGCTTTCGGCCGTCACCGGCCACGTCAGCGCCATCGTGGTACCCAGTTGGTTTGGTTTCAAGAGCACGACGACCGCAGGGATGATGGCCGTCGCCGCCGGCGTGATCCTGCTGCTTGCCGTGCTGTTTGGACCTCGGCACGGGGTGTTGGTCAAGTTGGTTCGCCGGCAATTCCTTTCCCTGCGTATTCTTGCTGACGATGTCGTCGCCCTGCTCTATCGATTGCGTGAAAAGGAACCGAATGCCAAGACGGATCTCGACGACCTGCGCGAACTGTTGCTCGCCGATCGCTTTTCACTTCGAGCCGCCCTGGCTTGGCTTCGCTGGCGCGGCGACGTGCAAGCTCTCGAAAACGCGTATCAGTTGACCCCATCAGGCCAAGCTCACGGTGGAGCCTTGGTGCGTTCGCATCGACTGTGGGAGCAATACCTCGTTTCGGAAGCCGACTTCGCACCCGATCGGATTCACGACAAAGCGGAGCAATTCGAACACTTCACCGATCGCCAGCTTCGCGATCAGCTTGATAGCGAAACCTCGCGGCCCGAAAGAGATCCGCATGGTGCCGCCATTCCTCCCGAAGAGGGTGAAAAGCGATAATTGAGGCACTTGGCGAGGCTGGGCAATTGCGAAGTCTCTCGTCTTCGGCGTGAAATCTACTTTCCGGTACTTTCTTTCACATCTTTGTGCGGTCTTTGGGCACTACAGGTGTGATACGATGACTGCGCTTTTCGTACGC
>JARFQX010000099.1 GCA_029287555.1 Rubripirellula sp.
GGCTGATCGACATCCAAAAGTCGTTTCGAACGAGAAACAGGCATTTCAGTTTCACCCCGTCGCACTGACGCAACGCTTCGATCAACTTCTGGTCACCGGTATGGCTCTGGCTCAACCACTGCTCGAATTGGTCGATCATCAAAACGACCGTTCGCTCCCCGCCCCGCTCATCCAAACGAATGGCTCGCAGCAAATCAATGAGGTCACTCGAGCCCGCCAGCTCACGGAGTTCTGGCAAGGCGGAGGCGATGCTGCGTTTCAAACGATCTTCGGTATCGTTCGGAGTCGCTGACACCATGACCGCAGCAATCTTTGAAGAGAGTTGCGGAATCAGGCCGGCCCGCACGAAGGAGGACTTTCCGCAACCGCTCGGACCGTAGATCACACCGGCGCGAAACGTCTGCTCGGGATCGTCCGATTCGATTCGGTGTTTCCAGAATCGGACGCTTTCGGGAACTCCAAATCGGTCGGTCGGACCAGGCAATATCTGTAAGAAGAAATCGGCATCTTCAATCCCAAACGATCGGAGACCTTTCGGGACAATCGCGGCGGCGCGGTTCGCGGAAGTCGCCGCCGGAGTCTTTTCTTCGCGCAACGCGGGCGTGGCCGCGGTTGCTTCCTCCGTTTCCGCCGAGGCAATCACGACTCTTGCGGTACGTGACGAACTCGTCGACTCGCCAGGTGATTCAGCGAACAACTTCAATTCGGTGGCAAAGTCGAGCGCCGTGGAGTATCGCTGCGACTTTTGCCTTTCTAGAGCGCGCAAACAAATTCGTTCGAGTTCCTTCGGGACCGACTGGTTCCTTTGTCGAAGCGGCGTTGCGTCACGTTCGAGGATGCTCCGCATCACCTGTTCACGACTCGACGCCGCGAAGGGACGTGTTCCCGTCAGCAACTCGTACATCAGCACGCCTAGGCTGAAAATATCAGCCCGTCCATCGACCAGGTGGGCCTCGCCTCGCACCTGCTCGGGACTCATATACATCAAGGTGCCGACTCGAACGCCACTGCGCGAGAAGTCATAGTCTTCGTCGCTTAAGGCGAGCCCAAAGTCCGCCAGGTACGGTTGATCGGACTCATCCAGCAAAACATTACCCGGTTTGACGTCTCGATGGACGAGTCCAGAGGAGTGCGCATAGTGCAACGCTTCGGCTACGTCAGCCAATACATCGGCTCGCTTCTGCCAACTCCAGTCCAGATGGGGCAGTCGACGCGAGAGACTCGCCCCGGCGATGTACTTCGAGACAATGAAACAGGGATACTCATCGGTGCTGCCCACGTCGTACACAGGGACGATATGCGGATGATCCAATCGTGCCAGCGTCCTTGCTTCTGACAAGAACGAATTACAAAATTGGGTTTGGTTGATCCGCCGAGAACGAGGTACTTTAATCGCTACTCGTCGCCGCAACTGCTCGTCGAACGCAAGAAACACGGTGCCGAAACCACCAGAACCCAACACCGACTCGATTTTGTAACGGCCAATGTTCGTTGGCACCGAGACCTCGGACCGATCTGCCGGGGTCGTGGCTTCCGTTCTCGTATCGTCGGTGAAGTCAGCCATGTTCTCGAATCCGCGGTCGCCCGATGCGCCCATCGCATCTAGCTGTCAAACCTCAAATCACACACGCCAAGGTACCAGCTTCGCCGCGCCTCCTCCACGCCCTTGCCTCGTCACGCATCGATCGCGGCAGCTTCCCACTATCCCCGCAATGGGTAACCTTCATTCCGCCGAGTCTGACTTGAGAATCTGAATCGCGTCAACGATGACGTGCCCGTCGGTGCCTTCGTTTGAAATCGTCAGCCCGTATTCCCTGTTCGCTTCGAACCGATACGTTCCAATCGGCTCAAACAGCCGATCAACGCTTGCGACCTTACGTTGGTTGACCGTCACCGTCGATTCACCGTCGGCGTGAGTGACGCGCACTGGCACGTTCGTCGCACGATTTGGGTGCGTCGAGTAGCTGACGCGAACCTGGTACCGACCTGGTTGCTCGAACTGAAATGTGAATCTCGCCCTCTGGTGCCCTTTCTCGGCGTTGCCATCGTGCCGATACCCATCTCGAACGTACGGGTAGACCGTCGTACCGGCCATGCTGAAACCGCGAAGCGTCGCTTCTTCTTCATCCATGACCACTCCAGGCAGTTTCGCGGGATCGAGTCCGGGTCGAGGCGGCGACTTTCGAGGGCCCGTCCAGGCGAGCACTTGACCGTCGTCGAGCAGTCGCTTGCGGAGCTTGGCCGGATCGATGTCCTGGACCGCGACCCCCTGATCGATCGCCTCCGACGCGGCGGTGGCCGCAGATTGCCCGAGGACCATGAACACGGGCTCCATGCGAATTGAACCAAAGGCAATGTGCGAAGCCGAAAGACAAACCGGCACCAACAGGTTTGCACACTCGTTGCGCTTCGGCACGAGCGATCGATAACTGATCGGATAGGGAGAGAAGCCGCCAACCTGCACGTCACCCTCGTTGCGAACGTGACCTTCGGCGTTGACGTAACGCTGCTGGTTGTGGGAATCCATGGTGTAGGCCGCAACCCCGACGGAGTCTTCCACCGTTTCGCGGCCCTGGCAATTGTGTTGAGTCATCACGTATTGGCCGATCATTCGCCGAGCTTCGCGAATGTAAAGTTGGTCCTGCCAACCGTCTCCTTCGCTGAACTCATCCTTGCACATTCCCCATCGCGAGACTTCTCGGCGAACGTGTGCCGGCACGCGCGGGTGATTGGCGAGCGTCCAGCAGAGCCCTTGTTGATACAGTCGATGCTGGGCAACGATTCTCTCGCGCTGGGCGTAGTCCGCTTCGGGATAGCGGTAGTTCTGGCCAATGAAGTCGGTTGAAAACCCGAGGCGATTGTTGGTGTCGGTCTTGCGATTGGGCATGGCCGAGTTGATCCAAGGAACCCCCGTTTCACCAGCCTCGAAGTTTCGCAGCAGCAGTTCGTACCACCGCTCGTCGTATCCGTCCGGTTTGTGAAAAGGAATTCGGTTTTCGGGGTGGTCGGTCAAACACATGCGGAAGCAGTAGGCCTGCACCCGGTGATCGGTCTGCCCGTCAATGCCGGGCCCGGTCGGATCGATGTGAGGAAGCATCCCGCTTTGCGGATTGCCCGCCTCGAGGTAGGGATCGATGCCCGGCATCAGTTGGTGATGTTTCGCTTGCGCGACCTGGACGCCGTTGAGGGTCTCGCCGTAGGTAGCATTGGCTTCGCGGCCGACGGTGTAGGCGACCTTCGCGGCTGCCAGTAGATCTCCCTCGTAGCTGCAATCGAGAAACACTTTACCGCGATATACTTCGCCCGACTCCATCCGAATTGCCACAATCTTCCACGGAACCGACTCGGTCATCGTGACACCATCGCTCCCGCGATCGAGTCGCTGGCCAAAGCGGACCTCGATCGAGTATTCGTTGATCCAGCGGTGAAAGATGTCGCGGGCAACGTGTGGTTCGAACGTCCACATCGTGTCTTCGCCCGCAGCGGTGACCGACTGGCCTCCACTCTTGTATTCGTCGGCAGCCTGCCATACCCAAGCGGAAGGGTCGACGTAGTGTCGCCGAACGTCTCGGTAGAACTCCCGTGAAATTCCACCGATGGCGGCCTTGTTTCCGATGTCGGTCTGTCCCAAGCCGCCGCTACTTAGTCCACCGAGCCTTTGGGTCGGTTCGATCAGCAAGACACGTTTATCCATTCGCTCTGCCTGAACCGCCGCGGCCACACCTGCCGACGTACCGCCGTAGATCACGACGTCGTACCTCGCCTCCTGCTGGGCCTGGGCGTGCCAAGGCTTCAACAGCAGAAAGACAAACAGAAATGTAGAAACGATCTTGAGGTTCATGTCTTATGGAAATCCAATCAGATAAAACGTGAAGGGAAACCGGTAGATGTTCTGAAGTTGAGATTTCAACGGAGCCAATTGAAAATCATAACCCGACGCGTCAGCGAGGGACGAGTTGAAAATCCTAACCCGACGCGTCACGGCTTGTTGATTTAAGTGAGCCGCGACGCGTGAGAGCCTGTCGATTTAATACCGATCGTAACCCGACGCGTCAGCGAGGACGC
>JARFQX010000105.1 GCA_029287555.1 Rubripirellula sp.
ACAGCTCGTGCTCTTGGCTCAAGAGCGTGATGAAATCAAGACTGCCATCACCGTTGAAATCGATCGGCGGCACATTCGACGCGCCGTGGCGAGAATCGATTTCGCGTTGGCTGAATCTCGGCATCCCGTCGTCATCGGGACCTTCGTTGACGAGCATCACGATGCGACCGGTTTTGCGCCAGCCGAAGATTCCAACCATCAAGTCCGTGTCTCCATCGCCGTCGAAGTCGGCAGGTTGAACATCCGAGACACGCGAGATGCCCTCCATCAACGTGATCGCTTTGAACCTTTCCGATTCCGGCAGTCGCCGCAACCACACGACTCGACCCAAGTTGCTGTCATTCGCATTGAACTCACCAATATCTGCCACGATCAGATCAATATTCCCATCGGCGTCGAGGTCGCAGGGTTCGGTGTGAATCGGTTGCAGCAACGTGGCCAGCCGCTTCGTCGTCCCACCGTCGCCGCCGGGCCAATGTGCGAAGACGGCGCCGGTCCCGATGTCGCAGTAGACCAGTGCGGGAGATCCTCCCAACCCAAGATCGGTCCAGCGAATGTTGGTCACGCCTGGCGGACGGCTTCCGGGGAAACGAACGGCCTGTGGATCAAAGCCGATCGGACACGGCTTGTGACCAAGGATCGAGTCGGGGAAGGCAACCGTCTCGGGCGCCTGGTACTGGAAGAACTTCAGCACGTCATCGTAATTCGGCACTTCCAGGTCGCTGCGACCCGATTCACCGTAGAGCACGAATCCTTGGTTCACCTCGTCGACCCACTCGTCTCGGGCCGTGTTCTCCGGGCGGGGCATCGCGTGGCAATCCGCGCAAAACGTTTTCACCTCGGGGCGGATACGCTCGACGAAAGCAGCCTGGTCGGCCTTTGCTTTTGCTTTCCGAATCGCCACGGCGTTTGGCACACGATCCGGTGCGGGTGTCTCGAGGCCGCAACCCCCGCTCAGCAATGCAGCGCCCAGTAGGCACCCGATCAGAACGAATCGACTAAAAACCACGTAGAAAACAATTTGGCCGGTGCCGATTGTGGGTCGGTGAGCTACTAACGTGCCGCTGTGGGCCCGATCGTCGCGGGATCGCGGCTTCCAACGGGATGCTCTGTTGGTCATGTTTGTACCTTCAACGATCGATTCCCCGGAAAGACGAAGCCTCATCGTCACCCTTGGACTTCAAACCCGCGAGCCACTCAAGTTACGTAACTCATGATGCAACCGTTCAGCCTCCGTGTGCTAGTGGGGGGGATCTGTTTAGGCATTTCCCTCTTCGGCTGTGATCGTCGCGAGCTACCTTCGGGCTCGGCCGTGGCGCCACCGCCCCAGCGACCGATCCGAGCGATGGAGTCTGCAATCCGACGGGGCCAGTGGCAACAGGCCGCGGAATTTGTCGATGCGGTACTGGCGGAGCATGACGACGATGCGGAGGCCATCGCCAACGCCGCTCGCGTGGTTTTCGAGAATGGCGACAAATCGCGTGCGGCGGAGTTGCTGGTTCGTGCCTGTCGTGTTGAATCCTTTGCCAATCCCGCTCGCGTGCGTCAGGCGACCGTTGCCATGATCGGTGAGGGCCGCTTTCACGAGGGGATTGAACTGCTGGAGTCGGCCGTCGCGGCACATCCCGGGCAGCAGGAGAACCGTCGCTGGTTGTATGACTTCTACATGGGCGCCGAGGACCGCTATGCGGGCCTGCCCCACGGCCGGGCCCTGGTTCGCCAGCGGGCCTTCGACGTCGACCTCTTGACCACGCTGAGTAACACCGAGCGACGAACACTGGATTCCAAACCGCTGATGGAGATGACGGCACGAAACCCCGATGACAAACGACCGCTGCTGGGAGCGGCAAAATCCGACTATGACAAAGGGGATTTCGGAAAGTGCATCGAGCAACTTCGCGAGATTGTCGCGGCCCATCCCGACTACCTTCCCGCTCAAGCCCTGCTTGGTCGCGCGTTGGCTACGGACGGACGATTTCGTGAGCTGGCCGGCTGGCTCGACTCGACCGTTGCCGGCGTCGAGGAATACCCCGACTATTGGGTGGCGGTTGGTGATTGGCTTCGCAGCGAGGGCCGTAGTGCCGAGGCAGCGCGAGCCTACTGGGAGGCGACTAAGCGGGATACGGACTGGATGGAGCCCTGGTCCAAGCTGAGCTCGACGATGCAATCGCTGCCCGATGGGGCGTTTGACCTGCCCGACGAAGCAATTGCAGGGATTCGATCGCGGGCCGAAAAGCTGAGTCGGTTCAACCTTCTCAAGACTCGATTCGAACGGAGCGGAGGTATCTCGAGGGCCACGGTCGTGGAGATGGTTGAGCTGCTTCGCGAACTGGGGCGTCTCTGGGAGGCAGAAGCCTGGGCATCGATCGCACTGGGTTTGCCCGAAGACGACGCGGTCGACGCGCAAGGGGCCAGGAGCGAAGTCGTTGCATTGCTATCGAAAGACACACCATGGCAGGTCAAGGACTCGTTTCCCGAGTTACAGATGGACCTCGGAAAGATCTCCATGGACCAGTTCGTCAGTGTCAACCGCCGTCTCGATCGGGGCGCGGTGGGCGAGACGAACAAGTTGGATCCGCCAATCGGCGCGGAGGATCCGTCGAGCCAGATCGTCGATGCGAGTCATCTCATGCTTCAAGATCAGGCGGCCGAGCGAGGTTTGAACTTCCACGGCCGTACCTCGGACCGCTTGGCCGAACCGGGCATCATGATCTATCAGACCCTTGGATGCGGTGGCGGGACGATCGATTACGATCTCGATGGTTGGAGTGACCTTTATCTCGCCGCGGCTGGTGGAACACCGCCCGCCAAGGACTCCGCGGCCAACGCGCTGATGAGAAATCTTCAAGGACAATTTCGCGAGGTCACCGCTGTGTCGCAAACCGGCGATCGCGGTTTCGGCCAGGGCATCGCGGTGGGAGATGTCAATGAAGATGGCTTTGCCGATTTGCTTGTCCTCAACTACGGCCCAAACACCTTGCTCGTCAATAATGGAGACGGCACGTTTTCAGATTGTTCGGAACGACTCGCCGCCAACATTGACGATGGTTGGTCGTCCAGTGGTGCGATCGTCGACATCGATCACGACGGGCTTTCTGACGTGGTGGTCGTCAATTACTGCGAGGGTCTCGATCCCACCACCGTGATCTGTTCTTCGGGCGGAGAATCCTTCGTTCCATCCTGTTCCCCCATGCGATTCGATGCTCTTGGCGACCAGTTTCTGCAAGGGACCGATTCCGGTTTCTTGGAGGATCGGACCGAAGCCTGGAATGCATCACCCTCGGTTCCCGGCCGTGGACTCGGAATCGTTGCCGGCTCATTTGATGGCACCCC
>JARFQX010000107.1 GCA_029287555.1 Rubripirellula sp.
TCGACCAAACAATCGCAAGCCGCCCTGCACCTTGCCCGTTACATCTCGGCGCGAGATCGAGGGCTCGAGCATTACCGTGACCATGGCTTTCGCGTCAGCGGTGGGGATCTTTGGAGTGAGGTTCCCCAATTGAAGTTGTACGCCGGTTCCATGCTCCGTCCGGCGATCGAAGATACCATCAAGGAATTTGAAAGCCGAGAAGGCGTCACCGTTGAAACGGTGTACAACGGTTGCGGCATCCTCGTCGCGCAAATGAAGGCGGGCCAGGTGCCCGACGCCTATTTTGCTTGCGATTCCGAATTCATGGAGCAAGTGCCCGACTTGTTTCCGGAATCGGTCGAGGTCTCACAGAACGAGTTGGTGATCGTCGTGCAAAAAGGCAATCCCAAAGAGATTGCGTCGCTTCGCGATTTGACCAAGCCGGGCTTGCGGGTTGGTGTCGGTCACGAGAAGCAATGTGCCATGGGATGGTTGACGCAAAACACTTTTCGCGAGGGTGGGGTCCAACAGGAAGTGATGGAGAACGTGACGGTCCAGAGTCCGACCGGTGACATGTTGGTCAACCAAATGCGAACCGGTTCACTCGACGCGGCGGTGGTCTACCTGAGCAACGCGGCGGGATCAGGCGAGTACCTCGACGCGGTACGGATCCAGGGCCTGGAATGCAGCATCGCGACGCAGCCCTATGCGGTTTCCCCGCAGTCGCCCAATGGCCGCACCGCCAGCCGGTTGTTCGAACGCATCTGTTCGCTCGAATCCCAGGAAGACTTTGCGGCGCAGGGCTTCGGTTGGAAGCTCAGCGCGATCGATCCTGGTTTCGACGCCCCCCTCTCGGACGACCTCGACTCGGGTGTGGGGAAGCATGATTGAATCCAGCGACGAAGCGCCTCGGCGGTCGTCGCGTGAAATGGGACGGCGGCGATCCGAAGCCCCGTTCTTTTTGGTCATGGGGGGCATTTCTTCCAGCTTCATTTTCTTGATCGTCCTGCTGCTGGCTGCGGACATGCGGTTCACTTCGGTGGGCGAGTTCAAAGCGGCGTTGCTCAAACCGGAAATCCAGGCAGCTTTTCGCCTGACGATTCTCTCCTGTACGGTCGCGGCGCTGCTTTCGATTTGGGTCGCCACGCCGCTCGGATACCTGCTTGCCCGGTATCGTTTCCCGGGGCGTTTGTTAATCGACACGATCGTTGACATCCCGATCGTGCTGCCGCCGCTGGTGTTGGGACTGAGCTTGCTGATTCTTTTTCATCAGCCGGTTGGTGGTTTTGTGCTCGACCAGTGGCTCCGTGATCGATTGGGTTTTCAGGTTACTTTCAGTTGGCCGGCGGTGGTCTTAGCGCAGTTCAGCGTTGCCTGCGCGTTTGCGGTTCGCACCATGCGGGTCACGTTCGATCAGATCAACCCGCGTTCCGAAGACGTGGCTCGAACGCTCGGCTGCACCCGCGGCCAGGCCTTCATGCAGGTCGCGCTGCCGCAGGCTTGGCGGGGGATGATTGCGGCGACCACCATCGCCTGGGCCCGAGCCCTGGGTGAGTTCGGACCGATTCTTGTCTTTGCCGGTGCCACTCGGATGCGCACCGAGGTGCTGTCCACCACGGTCTTCTTGGAGCTCAGCATCGGTAATCTCGATGCCGCCGTCGCGGTTTCATTGCTGATGGTCGCGATGGCGGTTGTCGTGCTGGTCGTTTTGCGCTTGCTGGGGACCGGGTTGACCTCATGATCGAGCTGCGCGACGTCCACATTCGAGCCGGCCAGTTTGAGTTGGCCAACTTATCGTTTCTTGTTGATGCGGGGCAGTACGCCGTCTTGATGGGTCGCACCGGCCGCGGCAAGACCACGATTCTGGAATCGATCTGCGGGTTGAGACGGATTGACGGGGGAGCGATTTTGATACACGACACCGATGTGACGGATTGGTCGCCCGCCGATCGAGAGATTGGTTACGTCCCCCAGGACCTCGCCCTGTTTCCCACCTTCACCGTCGCTGAGCACTTGCAATTTGCTTTGCGCTTGCGCCGTCAACCCGCCCGACAGATCGAAGAAAGGACCAAGGAACTTGCTCAGTTACTTGGAATCTCTCACTTGCTTACACGGCGGATCCAAGGCCTCAGCGGTGGCGAGTCACAGCGGGTCGCATTGGGGCGGGCGTTGTCCTTTCATCCCTCGGTGTTGTTGCTCGACGAACCCCTGAGCGCTTTGGACGAAGCGACTCGCAATGAGATGCAAGCCTTACTTCGTCGTGTCACGCGAGAAAGTGGCGTCACGACCTTGCACATCACTCACAGCGCCGACGAAGCCGAGGCGCTGGCCGATCGCTTCTTTCACCTTCACGACGGGAAGTTGACCGAACGTTGACGCGGATGCGGGCCGCCCTTTGGCCTTGCAAGGCTGCCGGCAAGTTGTAACCTGTCGCCCGGTCCTTCGGCCTGGTTATTCCCGATAAGTCGTTCGCCTCTGAACCACGATCAGTTCGTGCGACCGCAGTCCCATCATGCTATCCGCGACTCCATCCCAAGTGAGGCCAAAGTAGTCACGATGAAGAGCAAACGTGAGACCGAGCGCGAGATAAGCCAGGCGATCATTCGCTTTGAAAAGGAGTTCATGGGGCGAGGCCCCCTGGAGACCAAGTCCTACATCATTGAGGACATGGTGCTGGTGCGCTTGAAAAACGTGCTCACCCCGGCCGAATTGAAGCTGGCCGAGTCCGAGACTCGCGAACGTGGACGCTACTTGATCAAGCAAGTTCGCCAAGAGCTGATCGAGCGAGGTCGGTCACTGCTAGATGCTGTGATCAATGACATCCTCAAGGTCGATGTCATTAGCCTGCACACCGATATCAGCTCGAAAACCGGGGAGCGAGTGATCGTTTTCACCCTTGCCGAGCGACCCGAATTTGATCAGCCGTAGGGTCGTCTGTGCCGGAAAAGAGGGCGGAAAGTCGAGCAAGGGATCAAAGTTTTCGGGAAGAAGCCTTGACGGTCGCTCAAGCCCTGCCTAGACTCTTGCCGATGAAGGAAATAGCTGAATCGAACTTCTGAGAGAGGTTATCCTCAATTGGAATGTCGATCGGTTGAAACCAATTAGGTTTTCGTTGCGTTGGATGCATGTCGACGCAAAAAAAGCCAGAGAGTTGCTGCGGGCAACTTTCTGGCTTTTTTTTTGGCGTCAACGGCATTGAACGCGCGAATGAGCGGGCAAAGTCGAGGCGGTCTGTTGCCCCGTTGAACCGGAATTGAAGAGCCGACGCTAAAGCTGAAACGGTGGGATCCGCCGTTCGGACAAGCCGGTCGGGAGTTGCGATTTATATCGCATCTCCCGTCCGGCTTTTTTTGTGCCCGCACCCGACCTTTGCAAGCTCCACGACCCAGGAGAAATGATTCGATGGATGCAATTGCTCCACTGCTAGCCCTCACGCCCTTTGCACTGCTTGCCTTCCTGGTTGTCCCCGCTCGCTGGGCCAATCAGCGGGCGGCTTTGGTGCGGCGGGTGGTCACCGCGCTGACTGGGTTCCAATTCGTCTTGGCGTTGGTCGCGGCACTGCTGCGGTTGGTCCTCGATGTGGGGGTGCAAAGCCGAGTGCTGGTGGAACTGGGGCGCCCGTTCGCCCTGAATGAAGCCGGTTTGAATCTGAGTGTCTATTACGACGGACCATCCAGCTTGATGCTCCTGATGGTCAGCTTCGTTGGGTGGGTGATCTGTCGCTATTCGCTGCGATACTTGGATGGGGATGCCCAGCAGGGCAACTATTTCCGCTGGGCAGCCGCAACCATCGGCGCTGTTTCGCTGATGGCGATCGCCGGCAATCTGTTCATGTTCGCCGCCGCTTGGGTGCTGACTAGCTTTGGGCTTCACCATTTGCTGTTGTACTATCCAGATCGCCCTGGGGCCCGCCGTGCGGCGTGGACCAAGTTTGCCATCAGCCGGCTTGGTGATGTGGCTCTAATTGCCGCCTTGATTTTGACCTATGTGAAGTTCCAAACACTCGACTTGGCGGCGTTATTCGCAGCCCTGGATGGTGGAAGTCCCGATACGTCGCTAGCCCAAGTTCCAACTGGGGTGATTGGGTGGTTGTTCATCGCGGCCGCGGCGTTGAAGTCTGCTCAATTCCCCTTTCACTCCTGGCTGCCTTTGACAATGGAGACCCCAACGCCGGTCTCGGCTCTGATGCACGCCGGGATTGTCAACGCGGGTGGCTACTTGCTGATTCGAATGAGTCCGCTAATTGTCCACGCTCCGTCGGCGATGACGATGTTGGCGATTGTTGGTGCCGTCACCGCTGTCTACGGTGGCGTTGTGATGATGACTCAGTCGAGCGTCAAGCAAGCGCTGGCCTATTCAACCATCGCCCAGATGGGATTCATGATGCTGCAGTGTGGGCTCGGGGCTTTCACCGCGGCGATGCTTCACCTGATCGCCCATTCGCTCTACAAAGCTCATGCGTTTCTCAACAGCGGAAGTGTGGTTTCTCAGGCTGCGTCCATGAAGGCTGCGTCCATGAAGGTAGTGGAGCCCTCCGGCAGTCAAGTCGACTCGGCAAGTCCACAAGGTTCGCTTGGGCTTCTGGCCGTCGCCGCTGCGACACTCTTGGTCTACCTATCGGCATCGGCGCTGTTGGGCTTTGACTTCACCAAGAAGCCCGGTGCCTTCGTGTTTGCCTTCACCCTCTGCCTCGCCCTGATGACGTGGGGATGGCGAGTCTTGCGGACGGGGGCTCGCCCCAACGTTATCGGAGGTTTGTTGAGCTTGGCCGCGTTGTGCGTGATCTACATGGGCGGCTACATGGCGGTTACCGCGGTGCTTGGTTCGGCCGTTCCGTCGGCCGGTTTCTCATCGGCAGCGATCGCCGTCAACGTCGCGATTGCGCTAGCCTTCGGTGGCCTGTTGGCGCTGCACTTCACGATCCTTCGGCAGGGCCAGCCGCGTTGGTTGGAAGCACTTCGGGTCCACGCCTCTAGTGGTTTCTACGTGGATGCCATTTACCGCAGGCTTTTTCATTCAGCGGCAAGCTGATCGATTCACTGCGACTGCGGGCGAGTGAGGCTCGCCTCTCCGAAATAAATCAGACGTCAACTCGAACCTAGGAATACTTGATCATGTCGGTTCTTCATCCCGCACCTGTTGGATCTCTCGGTCACGGGCGAGGCCAAGTGAGCACGAACGATTCGAAGCAAGCCCCGGCGGGGACTCTATTGCAGCGATCGCGACAGGCGATTGCTGGCGTGCAGTCCAAGATAGCGCCCGTTTGGCCATTGAAGGATTACGTGGCGGTGAACCCGTACCTTGGGTACATGGATCGCTCCTTCCTACAGGCGCGACAATCGCTGCAAGCGGTGTCTGATTTCGAGACGCTGATGCCAGTCGATTACTATCGGGACCAATACCGCCGCGGAGAAATTCGCAAGAGCGACATCGATGTCGCGGTCGACGAGTTGGTCAGCGACGGCGTCACGGGCGCCGAGCGAATTGACATCAACCGCGGGTCCAACTCCTTCCTCTTCGGTCTGGGTTCCCCATCCGGTTTGATCAACTCGCAGTTGGCCAAGGCGCACTTCAACGACCGCTCCAAGATCCGTTTCCGTCTCGGTTCCGGTGGTGAGCGCCCGACCTACCGTGCGGAGTTCGATTTCAACCGCTCCGTCATCAAGGACAAACTCGCC
>JARFQX010000812.1 GCA_029287555.1 Rubripirellula sp.
GGTCATCGCAGTACTGCTTAATCGGCACGCCTTTGACCAACTCCATCACGAAGTAGGGTTGGCCCTGTTCAGTCGTGCCGGAGTCGAGCACTTTGGCAATGTTGGGATGATCCCTCATCGCCAGCGCCTGACGCTCCGCCTCGAATCTCACCATCACCTGCTTGGTGTCCATTCCCGGCTTATTGATCTTCAGCGCGACGTGGCGAGCTCGAGTCCTTGAAGGATTTTGGTCAGGTCGGTCAGGGAGCCCCATGTAACCTGCGGCACAAACCGACTCGATTTAAGATCAGGTGTTACTATTGCACCTGTCCCAGAGACGGAAACGAAGCGACACGCGCGGCGAGCCCGTACACTTACGGCCCCGCAAGAGCAAAGCGCAGCATGGTGAAATGTAAACTCAACGTGGCCGGAGCCTTTCAGCTAGCTCACCATTACATAGGTCCCTGGCGCGTCACAAAGGGGCGTGAAAGCGTTGCCGCCAAGTGCTGGCGGTACCGCGCGATCGGGTGCCGATTTCGATTTCAACCACGCCTGCCACTCGGGCCACCAAGATCCCTGCTTTAGCGGTGTTGTTTCGCACCAGGTGTCCGGATCACGATACGCGGCACGGTCACCATGCGTGCTGACTCGATACCGTCGACGCGGGTGCCCCGGCTCGCTGATGATGCCCGCATTGTGGCCGCCACTGGTCAAGACGAAGGTGATCGGTGTGTCAGCCTGCAGATGGATCTTGTACACCGACTTCCATGGGGCCACGTGGTCCTTTTCCGTGCTCACGACAAATAGCGGCGGGCGTATGCTGCTGATCGACACGGGCCGCCCATCGACCTTGTACTCGCCATTGGCAAGTTGGTTCCTGAGGTAAATCCACTCCAGGTACTCAGAGTGCATTCGAAATGGCAAGCGTGTCGCATCGGCGTTCCACGCCATCAGGTCGTTGGGAGGACGTCGATCGCCCAGCAAATAGTCCCTCACCATCCGTGACCAGACAAGATCTCGGCTGCGAAGCAAGTGAAACGCTCCCGCCATTTGCTTGGTATCCAGATATCCTTTGTCCCACATGATGTCTTGCAGAAAAGCGACCTGGCTGTCGTCGATAAACAGCGTCAACTCACCGGCATCGGAGAAGTCCGTTTCGGTGGCAAACAACGTCAGACTCGCCAGGCGGTCATCACCGCTACGCCCCATCGCTGCCGCGGCGATTGTCAGCAAGGTGCCTCCAATGCAATAGCCGACCGCATGGATCTTGCGATTGGGGGCGATTGCAGTCACCACATCCAGCGGAGCCATGATTCCCAGTCGACGATAGTCGCCCATACCCATGTAAGCATCGGCCGCGTCCGGGTTCTTCCAGGACACCATGAAGACGGTATGTCCCTGGTCGACCAGGTATTTCACCATCGAGTTATGGGGAGAAAGATCCAGAATGTAATACTTCATGATCCAGGCGGGGACGATCAGGATTGGCTCTTTGTGGACCGTCTCGGTGGTCGGCTGATACTGAATCAACTCGATGAGTTGATTGCGATAGACGACCTTGCCCGGAGTTACCGCAACACTTTCGCCAACGCGAAATTTCTCGGTCCCCGTCGGTTCAAGGTTGGCTAGCTCCCGCTCAACATCCTCCACAAAGTTGACCAGCCCGCGCCCCAGATTCGCTCCGCCCTCCTTCAAAGTGACCTTCAATACCTCGGGGTTTGTAAGTGGGAAATTGGAAGGCGAGAAAACATCGAGTGCTTGTCGCGTCCCAAATTCGACGACTTGTTCGTGGTGTTTGGAGACACCTCGCACGCCCGTCGTCGCGTTGTGCAACCACTGCTGCGCGAGCAGAAAGGATGTGTAATAGAGGTTGAAAGGCCACTGCTGCCACTCCGGCGCCCGAAAGCGGTAGTCTTGAGGGAGCGGCTCAATGCAAGGCTCGGTTTCTCCGTTCATCGATCGGACCGAATACAAGCCAAATCGCAGCATCTTACGCCGTGCCTTGATGAGTAACTCCGTCCATTTCGCGGGCGAGCTGCTGAAGTGAACCAGCCAGTCCAGGTAGGCCAAAGCCAAAGACGGCGGACTGATCGAACCGGTGGCTCGTCCAACTGCCGCGTGCAACATGCGATCCAACGCCTGTGGTTGACTCGTTACATCGTCATTCTGATACATTTCACTCGTTCCTGATCAACAAGCCACTGGGAGGGCCAACAAGCGGTGCAAACGAAGTGCCAACAAGCCCCCGCCTGGCAACAAAAACGTTGCATATTTAGTGAAATCGTGATCGCCATCGCAGGTTGGGACCACAGAGTCTTTCACGATGACGAGTACCGCTTCGCTGAGTCGAGCACGAACACGAGCACGAGCAAGCACGAAGAGCCGATGTGTCATCACGGCGCACGTTATTTAGGTCAGCCCGAGATTCGTGGCCGAGTGCACCTCGTGGTTTGTCGTCCGAAGCGGAAGACGCCGGGAATTCAACGAGTAGGCGGATCAAGGAGCGCAGCGACGCCGATCCGGCATTGGTTCTCGCCCGGCATCGAATCCGAGTTCAATGCCGGATCGGCGCTTCGCTTGATTCGGCCTACTCCGAATGCCCGGACAACCTCCTTGCGAAGGGAGGGCCTTTCCGTGGACTCTACGGGATTCTCTGGCCCGCATTCCGACAAACCATGTGCCTGTCGCAAACCGCAAGGTGCGCTCTTCGTGGCCGAGATATGGATGACCAACAACCTAGTGCTTTGTCAAACCTTGGATTTTGGGTGGCCGGGAAAAGGGGTCTGACCCGAATGGCACGGGCATAATCCTAAGCTGCTGTTGCGTAACGATTTCGGTTCGGATCGCGGGGTTTTTGCATGAGTTTGTACCGTTTCTGCCTGCGTTTGAGTTCGCGTCGTTCTTGACGCCCAGGTCGTTTGCCAACGGTTAGCTCTGAGATCGTTTTCAGCAGGCTCTCCCACTGCTCAGCGTAGCGACCAGAGCGATGGCGGATGCATGATGCGAATTCTCCCAACGCCTGCATCGCACCGGTGAAGCTCAGCTGTGTCGGACAAAGGTGAATCTTCAACGCTGAAACCAGCATTGCGGCGCGGACCTCCTTGCCCATCCAGGATGGACGTTCGGGGCGGTGGTAAGCCACGATCTGATCCAAGTAGCCTTGTTTTAGACCACGACGAAAGTCGACTTTGCGCAGATGATGAGCTCGTGCAACCAGATCGATATTGCGAAGCTCACTCATCGCCAGTAGCCAGAAGCTTGCGTAATAGCGATCAGCCAACAGAATTCGACCCGGCAATATGCGGTCCAAAATGATTCGCAGCAAAGACGTTTCGCCGGTTTGCTTTCCTTGATAGGCGGCCATCGCGGTGAAGTTGATCGCGCCGGTTGCCAACGAGAACAAGCCGATCATTCGGGCGATTGGAAATCCGCATCCACGCTTTTGGCCGGCCATCTGTGGATACTCTTCTTGGTTCTCTTCGCTGTCCGCCATCGTAACCGTCCAGCCGTCAACCATCTCGACCACGCGATCACAAAACAACCAATCCTCGTTGGTGGCTTCTTCGCAGCGTGTTGCCGTCCAGCGAAGCAGTCGTTCAAAGAGAGCTTCGGGCAACCGACAGCGCGCCTTGCAATACGAGGTCGTCTCGCTGCTCACTTTCGGTAGTCCCTTGGCAACCCGCCAAGCGTTTAACCGAGTGACCGCCTTCTGGCAACTTTTGTCCGCCGAAATGACCTGCGTGACAAACATCCACACGGTGATCATCGGATTATAGATCCGATCGCGAAATTCGTAGCCAAGTTCATCACAGATGCGAAGGACTTGTGGGTCGGGCGACAGGAAGTCACGGACGAGCTTTGAAGCCGAGCGAAGTTTGCTTTGCAGTCGCGTATCGGACTCGGTAAGATCGGTGA
>JARFQX010000844.1 GCA_029287555.1 Rubripirellula sp.
AAATGTTTGGATCCGTGGCTTTGCGTCCCGCCTTCGCAGGCGGTTTGCCTTTGTCAAGGGAGCAAGGCTGACCGGTACTCACCATCTCGAACGTCGATTGGTTTGCACCGGCAGCGGATCGAACGCCGATCCGCTCACATCTAAAGCAAACCTATGACAGAAACCCCCGCAGTCAAAGAAAGCCGATCGAAGAAGCGATGAGGGTGGGGAAGCCTGTCCGATTGCAGCGATGTTAGGGTTCAAGGCGGCCGTTCACCCCATCTAGGTGACTCAAGAACCCACACATCCGCGGTGGTGAATGCAGGTCCGCGTAAGCCTGCACGCTTCTTTAGATGTTGACCGGAAGCGCTGGGTCAATGCCATCTTGGGGAGGCGTGTTTCCAAATAGCATCGCGCGTTGCCAGAGCTCTTCCTTGATAAGTCTTGGTTACGATCTACCGGAGAGAGATGGCTGCTTCGAAATTCGAAGATTTTCTTGCCATCTTTCGCTGACGCTGGCCCCCTCGTATTCGAGGATTCCCCGGCGGGTCAATCGATCGTGACCGGTGGAGCTCGATTGCTTGAATGGCCCGCCCCGATCCATCACAATTCATCCGGGCTTTGACGGCCGTGCGTTCCATTCGGCTCGACGTGGGCTAGTGGTTGGTCGCTTCTTCCTTCTTCGCAGAGATTCTTCTAATGAGACCGACGATCACTCGCCGCACCGCGATGGAATCGACATTGTTGACGGGCGCATGCCTGATTCACAGTTTCACCAAGTCGAAAGTTTTCGGTCAGGACACGCCCAATGAGAAGCTCAACCTTGCTTGCATCGGCGTGGGCGGTCGAGGGGCTGCCAACGTCAAGGGTGTCTCTGGTCAAAACCTGGTTGCCTTCGTCGATGTTGACGAGAAGCGAGCGGCACCCTCGTATTCGAAATTCCCCAATGTGCGTCGCTTTACCGACTACCGAGAGATGTTTGACGCTGTGGGGAGCCAGTTGGATGGAGTGGTGATCAGTACACCGGATCATCACCATTTCCATCCTGCCTATGCGGCGATGCAATTGGGATTGCATGTCTATCTTGAAAAACCTCTGGCGCACAATCTTTGGGAGACCAGGACGCTGACGGATTTGGCTCGCAGGAAACAACTGGCGACTCAACTTGGCGCCCAGCGGCACGCGATGCAGAACATGCACCGAGTGGTGGAATTGGTGCAAAGTGGTGCGATTGGAACGGTCAAGGAGGTTCACTGTTGGATTGGGGGAGACCGCGGCATGCCCCCGTTGCCAACCGAAACACCTCCGGTACCGAGCGGGCTCGATTACGATCTCTGGGTGGGACCTGCCAAGTACCGTCCCTACCATCCGTCATTTTGCCCTTATGGCTGGCGATTCTGGTGGGACTACGGCACCGGAGAGACGGGGAACTGGGGATGTCACATTCTTGATATCCCGTTTTGGGCGCTCGGTCTTAAGTATCCGAGTCGGGTCGACGCCACCGGTCCTCCTCGTGACCCCGCTCGTACACCAAAGTCGATGCACGTCACCTATCGATTCGACCAGACCGATCAAGGCTCGGGTGTCGATCTTCACTGGTACCACGGGCAACCCGAGATTTTGGGAAAAGAGAATTTGCCCGGAAAAGGGAACAACACGCTGTTCATCGGGGATGGTGGCATGTTGCTTTGTGGATTCAATCAGAAGCAACTGTTGCCGGAGGATTCGTTCGTCGATTTCGACACGCCCGATCCATTCATTCCCGACTCTCCAGGGTTTCACCAGGAGTGGATTGATGCCTGCAAGGGTGGACCGCCGGCGACCTGTGATTTCGGCTACTCCGGTCCGCTCGCGGAAGCCGTGCTGTTGGGAAACGTTGCCTATCGAGGCGGCGGCTTTAACTGGAACGCACCGTCACTCGAGACATTGGGGAACGAGAACTCCCAACGGTTGATTCGCGAAGAGTATCGATCCGGTTGGCAGGTTTGACCCCAGGGTTTTGATCCCAGGATTCAATCCGACGCTTGCGAAACAGACGCGGGAGGAAGCGCAACCTGAGTTGGATGGCGTAGGTATCCAATCAGATCCCCGATCTGATCCAAGGAAAGGGAGTCGAGCAGACCGTCGGGCATCGGTGATTGATCGGTCACCTTGCGAGACTGAATCCACTCCTTGTCAAGCGTCAACTGCTCGGTTGCGGTCTGAACGGTGATCGTCCGATCTGTTTCCTCGGTCACCAGGCCGTTGAGAATGCGAGCGTCGTCCGTGAGCAAGACGGTCATCCGATAGTCCTTGTCGACGACGCTGCTGGGGTCCACGATATTGCTCAGGAGATAGTCCAGATTGCTGCGATTGCCTCCGGTCAAATCGGGTCCTACTTTGGCGCCTTCCCCGTAGAGCCGGTGACAGTTCTGGCAAAGCTTGACAAAGAGTGCCCTTCCCTGGCTCTTGTTGGCATGGCTGGCATCGACCAGTGTTTTCTTGAGCGACTCGATCCGCTTGAGTTTCTCTTCGGGAGTGTCTCGGACCTCACCCCATACCTGACTTAGCCGTCGGCTCATCACCTCGTCGCCAAAGCTGTGGATCTGCCTGACCTGATACGCGGAAAGGTCTTCTCGCGGGATCTTCCCCGCCTGGATTGCATCAACCAACGCTTCGGCGAAGGACGGTCGTGATGCCAGGATCGAGATGACTTGAGGTCGAAACGGTCCACGGAATCTCCGGTATCGACCGACAAGAAGCTTTCCGATTTCGGGATCATTGAAGATCGAGAGTCCACGCGCCGCGGTGACATTCAAGTGCGGGTCGCTGAGCAAGGACTCACAAATCGCGCGCAAATCCTCGGGCCGACTTTGAATCAGAGCATTGAGTGCTGAAAGACGGATTTCAGGCGCAGCATCCGTCTCACCTTCGAGCATGCGTTTCAAATCCTCCATCGCCCGGCCGTCTCCAAACACAACGCTCAACTCGGTGACCAGCGAGTCGGTTTCGGCATCTCTTGCAGCAACCAAGCGGTCCCAGTTGGCCGGCTTCTCGGCCCGTCGCCACCCTTTGAGACCCTCGCTCATTCCCGTCAAAATGGTTGCTCGGAGATCCTCTCGATTCACCGCGACGTCCAGAAGTTGATTCAATGCGGCGGGATGATTCTCGATCCGTTCGGCCAAGCAACGTGAGATCAGGCGAAGGGTGGTCGGCATCCGGCAGTCGGCCGCGACGTCGACCAGCTTGGCGGGCGTTTCGTCGGCCACCGGGGTCAAGCCATACCAGATCATCAATGGCAGGTTGTGATCCCCGGCATCTTCTTCGCGACTCACCAAGGCCTTTGCTAGTTCGCTGCGGTGATCGACCGGCAGACGCTGAAGAGTGGAGGCCAGCGCCAGTCTCACCAGCGCCGACTGATCCTCTCGCGCAGCACGAACAAACCGCGGCATCCAAGCGTCGCATGCCTGACGGATTGTCGGCGCCCGAACCGGCGACGAAAAAGCTGGACCGAGGGCGTCATCGATGGTCCAGTCCTCCGAGATCAGTCGAATTGCCCAGGTGCGCACGTGTTCGTTCGCATGTGCCATCAGATGTCTTAGCTGCTCTTCCCCCAACGCTCCCACAACATGCAGGGAAAGCAATGATTGGACCAGCAATCTTGAGTCGGCCGATGAGTCCTGGAACATCGCATTGAGCCGATCGACGGCGGGCGACATTTCGATGCCATGTTGGTGGCGTCGCGCGAGTTCCAGGCGAGCCTGACGAACAAACCAATCGTTGGACCCGCGATGGGCTTCGGAAAGTTGGGGGAGCGACCACTCCTTCAAGTCACCGGGAGCATCGCCGGTGTCCTCCACACCTCGGTAGCGAATCTTGTAGATTCGGCCACTGGTACGATGGACCCCGGTGTGCTCGTGGCACTCGCCCGCATCGCTCCAGTCCAAGACAAAGACGGCTCCATCGGGACCGCTGCTCAATTCCATGCCACGAAACCACGGATCAGCGGCGATCAAGAAATCATCATCGTGGTTGGCGACGTATCCACTTCCCTCCCTCAGCAGCGTTTCCTGATTGGCTCGGCGACCGTGGAAATTGAGAGTGAACAGGTTTCCGCGGTAGCGTTCCGGCCAGTTGTCCCCTTGGTAAATCATGGTTCCACTGTGGGCATGTCCGCCGCCGTACGAATTCGCCGCTCCGTCGCGGGAATCCGTCCAACTCTGGCCGGTGTCGAAGTGCCAATGGTCGGCATGGAAGTCGATTAATTCATACGTGAGTCGATTTGGATCGAGCGTAAACGGGCGGGTGAAGTGGGCGCCCGGTATCAGATGCCACAGGTGCCCGTTGACGGTGTTCACAAAAAAAGCTTCGCCGACGCCATTCCAATCGTGACCCCACGGATTCGTTGTGCCCGTGGTTAACACCTCCACGGAACGACGCTGCGGATGATAACGCCAAATACCACCTTCCAGCGCCAAACGTTCGTGATCGGGTGAGTCAGGTATGCCAATTCGACCGGGGCACGATCCGCCGCAACGGCCGTAAAGCCAACCGTCGGGTCCAAAGCGGAGACCGTTGGCGAAGTTATGATAGTTCTGTTCAGCGACATGAAACCCATCCAGGACGACTTCGCCTTCCGAGTCGGGGACATCGTCATGGTTGCGATCGGGAAGGAAGATTAGCTTAGGCGGACACATCAGCCAGACGCCGTCAAGGCCGACTTCAATGCCCGTCAACATTTGGACGTTGTCGGTGAATACCGTCCGATTCTCGAAATGGTCCCCGCTGGTGTTGTCGTAGATCACAACGCGATCGCGAAGGTCGAGTTGGAACCGTTGCTCGCGTTCGGCGTACGTGTAGTTCTCAGCCACCCAGAGTCGACCTTTCGAGTCCCAAGCCATCGCGATCGGATTCTGGACGTCGGGTTCCGCGGCAAACACGCTCGTCGAAAATCCCTCGGGCAACTCCATCGTCGCCGCGGCTGTTGACGGGGTCATTAAACCGCGTTCGTCGATCGGCTCGGTATTGAATGGCTTGGGGAAATCGGCGAGGACGAGCTGGGAAAACGACAGGATCGCGACGATCAAAGGACAGGCTCGATGCATGACTGGACAAAGCTGGTGGGCAGGAAGCGGCGAAGGGAACAAATAGTTTAAACCTGGCGCCGAGCGAGTGCCGCCCGTGCGAGGTCTCTTTATCCTCTACTCATCGAGCAACCAGGCGAGTGCTGAGTCCTTGATGTCCCGGGATTCAGATGAACGAAGGTTGGGCGATGCGCTCGCCGCCGCATAGGCGGCCGCCGTGAGTTCGGGCAACGTGGGTTCTCCCAACACCATCAGAGCGTGAGGGGCTCGCAGCGCAAGGAGCGCGGGAAGATCACCGTACTTGACCGCTCCAGGTACGAACTGGGGATCTTTGTATCCGTCAACGTCTGCGAAGCGAAAGTGATCGGTGACCAAGATCGCGCGGTTGATCAATGGACCTGCCAAGGCTGCGGCGGGTGCGGCCCAGGAGGCCGATGGGCCAGTCGCCAGCAGATTCACCGAACGCTTGTCTCCAGGGACCGCGGCATCTCTTGCCTGAGCATCCGACTTCACGGCGTGGGCGATCACGGTCATCAGATCAGCGCATCGTTCGGCAACAAGCGTCCTGTTGTACGCGAAGGTAAAGGCTGAGTAGGAGCGTTCATCGTCGACCAGTCGCTGCCTACCTTCGTTCGATTGGTCACCCCATTCGCCCTGCCGCATCAGATCCGGCAGCATCACGGCGGCGCCCCGTTCGACTAAGTCGGCAAGTATCTCGGAAGGGTTACCCCGGTCGTCAAAGGCGGCGTCTTTGCCCTCGCCCGCTGTCCAGATGACGGTCGATGTCGGTTCGGTCCGTGAGCTTTGCAGCGTCAGCAACGGAAGCTCGCAGCCGCGACGATGGCTCATCAGCAAGCCTCGTGAGAGACGGATGCCGTCACGTGTCTCGGTACCCAGCGAAACGTGCTGAACATCGTTGGGCAAGCCTTGGTCAAAAACAATCTGCCATGCAGTTCCGTGGGACTCGTGAAACGCTCGCAGTGTTTCCTCATCGACTGGAATTCTCGCGTTCAAGAGGCCGCGAGCCTGTTCGTCGAACCAGCGACAGACGGCCCGTTCATGGTCGATTCCCACGTTCTTGGGCTGCGGATGTTCCTCGTCCCACACGGATGTCTCCGATTCGGTGAGCGGAACAAAGTTTTGCTCGATGACGGGATCGTCCAGGCCAAGCTCTAAATGCCGATTCATCCACTGATACATCGTCGCCCGTGCGATGTAGTTGTAGTTGTGTTTGAAATTCAACATCGGTCGGCAATAGACGTCTTTTTCGTTACCGACCATGGCGTAGAGCCATTTCAGCTGCGGATAGCCATCGGTCATCATGTCGCGGGTCCAATCGTCTGCAGCTGTCATCGCTTGGGGACGCGGCGCGAACAGGGCAGCCAGTTCCACGTTGCCCGTATCGATTCTCAGCAGGTTGCAGTTTTCGCAGTAGCAGCCGCCCTGCATCGCCGTGGAGACCATGCCGTTTGGAAAGGAGACTTTGATTCGATCGTCGATGGCACCGAGCAGGATGGATTGCGTGCCGCCGCCACTGCCTCCCGTTACCGCCAAGCGATCGGGGTCCACGTCCGGAAGAGACGCGAGAAAATCCAGGGCGCGAATTGCATTCCAGGTCTGCAACCCCATGATCGACTGCAGCCGCAGGTCCGCTTCGCGACTGAAGAACACCCAACCGGCCTCGCTGGGCTCGAGCTCTTCCGGCCGCGGGTCCTTGTGGCGATGCGCGACTTCGAACGGGATCTGGATGGAGTCGGCGTAACCCAGCATGTCAAAGATAAACGAGACGCAGCCCATCCGCGCCAACTGGGCGCACCGGGCAAGCTTTGGGGTCTGTCCCGACTCTCGAAAGTGCTCGCCTCCTTGAGCGAGTTGCGCCTCGATTTCCGCGTCCGTCAATCGCTGCATTCGCCCTCCATGACCATGCGGGCAGAGCACCCCGGCAGACGGGGCGTTGGGGGGATCGCTCGGACGGAACAGCAAGCCGGTGACATAGTGTCCGGGCAGGCTTTCGAAAAAGACCTTCTCGACGGTAAAGCCCTCACGCTCGGATTTACCGAAGATCACCGGCTTGATCTCGCCCCTTTCCGGCATCGGCCAAAGACCCGTTGCGACCAGGACCCGATTTCTCAACAGCTCGGCGCGTTGGTGCCACTGAGCCACATCGTCGGGCACGACGAAGGGGAAATGGTCATTGAGTGTCTTGGGAGGACCGAGCCGCAAGTCGTTGGAGCTTTCGTCCGACTGCCTGACACGGGGCGCCTCGCCACAAACCGTCGTCAAGACAGCCAGCCCAAACACAACAGCGATTTTGATGCGCACGCCTTTCACCTGTATTCAAGAGGTGGATCTCGTTGATGCTTCCGCGAAGCGTCGGATTTGAGAAGTTCCCGGCCCGTACTCGCAATGACCGCGGACACCGTCAACAATAATGCAAGAGAAACATTCAGTATTTCACCGCTCACACCGAGCGGCAAATTCCTGCATAGCTTAACTCGGAATGAGGTCAGGATGCGAACAATCTTAACGAGCGACCGCGAGTCGATGGGGCGTTATGTCGCCCAGCATGCGGCAGCCGATCTGCGCACTGCGATTGATCAACATGGTACGGCGAATTTGGTGGTTGCCACGGGTGCCTCGCAGTTCGAGGTGCTCAAGGAGCTCGTTCACCAACCCGGGATCGATTGGCCTTCGGTGCAAGGATTTCACTTGGATGAATACGTTGGTTTGTCAGGCGACCACGGGGCATCTTTCTGTCGCTACCTGAAAGAGAGGTTTGTTGACCACGTACCGCTGGGCGCGTTCCATTACCTGCCAGGAGATCAAGATCCCGCCGAAACGATTGCCCGAGTCGGCGATTTGATTCGTGAAACTCGGATCGATCTCGCCCTGGTTGGCATCGGCGAGAACGGGCACTTGGCGTTTAATGATCCACCCGCCGATTTTGAAACGGAAGATCCCTACCTGGTTGTGGAGCTGGATGAGCCTTGTCGCATGCAGCAGGTGGGTGAAGGTTGGTTTGAAACACTCGATGACGTGCCGACTCATGCAATGAGCATGTCGGTGCGTCAGATTCTCAAAGCAGCGAAAATTTACTGCAGCGTTCCCGACCAAAGAAAAGCAGAAGCGGTTCGCAATACCGTGGAAGGTCCGATCACTCCCGAAGTGCCGGCGAGCATCCTGAAAACACATGGGGCGACGACCTTGGTGATCGACGAAGCTGCTGCATCGGAACTAAGTGCTGAGGTCCGCGACGCTTTGGAACGTGGATGATGTCGGGTTACGTTGATCTCCAAGTCAATGGTTATGCCGGCGTCGATTTCAACGCGATGCGGTTGACCGACAACGATCTGGTCAAAGCGTGCCAGCGGATTCGCAACGATGGGACCGAGAAGTTCCTCGCAACGATCATCACGGCACCGGTTGATGAGATGGTTGCCAAGATCGCTCGACTTGCCCGTTGGCTCGCGGATGTTCCCGAGGAATCCCGCGTTCTGGCGGGAATTCACGTGGAAGGCCCCTTTATCAACCCGGCTGATGGCTTCGTTGGCGCCCACCCGCGTGCGGCAGTCGAGCCGGCGACGGTCGCCGCGGCGGATCGCCTCGTCGAGGCGGGCGAGGGTTCGGTGCGCATGGTAACACTGGCACCCGAAGTCGACTCCGATGCGCGGGTCACACGTCATCTAACCGATTCGGGAGTGGTCGTCGCTGCGGGCCACAGCGACGCCTCGCGCGATCAACTCCGCCGGGCAATCGATAACGGCCTTCGGCTCTTCACCCATTTAGGGAACGGATGTCCCGCTGATTTGCCCCGACACGACAATGTGATCCAGCGGGTGTTGAGTCTAAGTGATGAGCTGCTGGTGTCGTTCATTGCCGATGGCCATCATGTTCCGGTTTTCGCGCTGCGGAATTATCTGCGATGCATTCCCACCGAAAACATCGTGATTGTTACCGACGCGATTAGTGCCGCGGGCCTCGGCCCGGGCACGTACGAACTGTCCGGCCAGACGGTAGAGGTCGATGAGCACGGTGCGGCATGGGCCGCCTGCCGGACTCATTACGCGGGTTGTGCGTCTACTTTTCCTCAGATGAT
>JARFQX010000917.1 GCA_029287555.1 Rubripirellula sp.
GACGCCGGGGGTTACGAGTCAGTCTTGTTCTTCGATGCAGAACAGATGCTTCTCTCCGCGAATGAACATCTGTCGGTCGACCACGGCCGGCGAGGCGTCAATCGTTTCCTGCAACTCGTTGGTCGCAAGCACCTCCACTTCGTCCTTGGCAGCCAACACGACCGTCGTTCCATCGCGGCTGCTGAAATAGACTCGCCCCGCCGCCACGACCGGTGACGCATACAGCGTGTTCATTCCGCTCAGACGATGTTGGTCGATAATCGCCCGTCCCGTCGCCGCATCGAGCACCGAGAGGATGCTCGTTCGCGACTTGGTCAAGTAAATTCGTCCCCCATCGAGCGCGGCCGAGGAGACGTAAGGTCCGGTATCGTTTCGAGACCAAACCACATGCTCCGAGTCGGTCACGTCGCCTACCGCATCGAGTGAAATGGCGTAGACCGCATTGCCTCGGTATCCCGTCATGCAGAACACGGTGCCGTCGCGGGAGATGGGACAAGGGATGGGATTGAATGCCTGGCCACCGCACGACCAAATCAGCTTGCCGGTTTCCAAATCGTAACTGCGAACCGTGATTCCGTTGGTGATCACTTGTGTCTTACCGGCGTGCTCGACAATCAAGGGCGTCGCCCAGGTCGTGGGCTCATCACGCTCGGTCTTCCAAATCACCTCGCCCGTCGCGGCATCCAGGGCGGCCAGGAAAGATTGGCCTTCGTGGTCCCAGGGAACGACAAGCCGATTCTTGTGCAGCGCCGGGGAGGCCGCCTCACCAAAATCGCGGCGAGTCTCCATGCGGCCGAGGTTTTGTTGCCACACCGGATTGCCTTCCAGGTCCAAGCAATAGATGCCACGCGATCCAAACGAGACGAACAAGTATCGTCCGTCGGTCACGGGCGACGACGAGGCGAACGTGTTGGTCAGGTGTCCCGCTTCGTGGGGCACCTCTTCGGTCACCACGCGCCGCCAACGTTCCTTTCCGCTGCGACGATCGTAACTGAGCACCGCAAACTGGTAAAAGCGATCCGGTTTGGGGCCTGTTCCGAATCGGTTGGTCGCGACGGAAGTGTCTTCGAGTGCATCGCCGGCGGGCGGCCTTCGTTCCGTGGCAATCGCGGTCAACACGTAAACGCTGTCCCGCCAGATGATGGGGGTCGAGGATCCTTTTCCGGGGACCTCGACGCGCCAGCGAATGTTCTGATCAACGCCCCAATGAACCGGCGGATCGGCCGTCGGTGACGATCCGCGGTTGCCCTCTCCCCGCCACTGTGGCCAATTTTCGCCCGAGGCATCAACGGCGAGAGCGATTCCGAGCAACATCCACGAGATTCTTACTTGAATCATGGGGCACCGTCTCGCTTTGATTTTTGCGTAAATGGGGGCGTTTCTTGAGAAGCCGGAGCGTCAATCGGCTGGTGCGCGATCCGATCGTGCTTATCGTTCGCGCTCAAACGTGAGGACCGCTTCGCGTCGAACCAAATCGGCGCTGGTCCGGTGCTGTTTCGCGATCGCTCTCGCGTCGTCATCTTCGACCGTAAATCGCTGCTGGCCGCTCGGCAAGCTGATCACCTTACCGCGAACTGGACCAAACCTGGTTTCCACAACCCGAGCGGCGCGGACGAGTTTGTGTCGGTCCACCTTGTAGCGCCGAATTCCGATCGAGGAGGAGTGTTCAAAAAGGATGTCTTCCATCAACGGAACTCGACCGCTCGGAACGATCGCGGTAAGGAGGACGCCGAGTCGGCCTTTCTTCATCGTGCAAGGCGACTGGAAGACATCGAGCGCTCCTGCGGTCAGCAAGCGTTCGACGCAATCGGCAAGTTGCTCTGGGGTGGAATCGTCAATGTTGGTCTCCAGCACCGTGGCCTGATCGGCCTCGATCACCGAACCGATTGGGCGCGGCGGTTCGTCTGCTTCGCCCAACAAGACGCGCAGCACGTTCGCTTGCGTCTCAAGGTCTTTGGTGCCGGCGCCGTATCCAATCGCGTCGATGCTCATCGAAGGAAGCGACCCGAATCGGCCCGCGCAAGTCTTGAGGATCGCGGCGCCGGTTGGCGTGGTCAACTCGACCGCAATCTCGCTGGCAGCGATCGGTATTCCACGCAACAATTCGGCTGTGGCGGGTGCAGGGATCGAGACCTTGCCGTGGGCAATCGTGATCGATCCGGTGCCGGTGGGAACGGGAGACGCGACCACCTGCTCGATGCCCGCGGCGCACAGAGCGACGGCGGTGCCAACAATGTCGGCAATCGAATCGATGGCCCCCACTTCGTGGAAATGAACCTTTTCGATGTCCGTGCCGTGGACCTTCGCCTCGGCCTCGGCGAGGCAGCGAAAAATTCGGTGGGCCCGCGACTTCGCTTCGGTTTCGATTTCGGACGCCCCCTCGATCATCTCGGTGATGTGGTGGAGGTGGCGATGGGCATGCTCGGGGGGGTGGTCAATCGTCAGCTGAAGCGCCCGGAATCCGCATTTCTTAACCGGCTTGGCCCGCATCGCGATCTCGGGGATCCCCATGCTGCGGATCGCCGACTCGATTCGCTGAAGCTCAACCCCCGAGTCGACCAGGGCGCCGAGCGTCATGTCTCCGCTGATTCCGCTGAGGCAGTCAAAGTACGCGATTTTGGCCATGAAACCTGCTTTCCTGGTCGGGCTTCGGTGTGTCTTTAGGCGTTGAAGGAAAGGGAGAGGTACGGTAGACTCCCCGCTCCAATTCGAGAAGCAACCCAACCTATACGATACGTCCGACGAGATCGATCCGATGAAAGTTGTCAGCAGCATCGGCGCGTTGAAATACCGCCATCCCGATTGCCAGGTCGTCCGCCGACGTGGCCGCATCTACGTGATTTGCAAGAGCAACCCGAAGTTCAAGGTCCGCCAGGGCGGCGCGAAGGTCAAAAAGACTCGACGCTAGTCGCCGCGATCACGATTGCAGATGTCCAAGGCCGAGTTTTGCTCGGCCTTTTTTCGTGGCCGATGAGCTCCGGTTGCTGGGGGACGGGTCGCCGGGACACGCGGCGATCAGAGTTCACTCTTTCCCATCACGGTGTCGAACAGGTCGTCGACGGCAAATGGTTTGGCGGCCGCAAACGATTCGCCCGCCCCTTTCCCAGCCGCGGCACCGGTGACGGTCGCGGCGGCACGGACTCGCACCGGGATGGTGGGTTTGTGCGCGAATTGGGTCTGGTAACAAAGGATCGATTCGATCTTCTGTTCGATCGTCTCGCTGATGTCCACGATCAAGTGATGCGAGTTGCCAGGGATCGCATCCGGTTCGACTGCCAAACGAAAGTAGAGATGTCGGGCGACCGGGTGAACGGGCAAGCCAGGGAAGAAGTCGTCCCATTTCGAGAGGCGACTGTAGAACAGAGCCGCATCGGTTATCTGCATCGCTTGCCAGTGATCGGGTGAAGCCATCGGCGTTTTGTCACCAAAACCGATCACCAGCCTCGGTCTCCAGCGTCGAAACTCCTTGGCCAAGGCGACGCGGTGCTCGAAACAATCGAACAAGCGTCGATTGGGCAGGTCGAGCTGGATTCGTTCGTGAACGCCGAGCACCTTCGCGGCGGCGCGTGCCTCTTCGAGGCGAACCGACGGACCCGGTGAATGGGGCGTCGGCTCGCCATCGGTTAGGTCGATGATGCCGACGCGATAGCCTTGCCGACAGAGCTTTGCGAGTGTTCCACCACAGGCAATCTCGACGTCATCCGGATGGGCCCCCACGGCGATCACGTCCAAGGGGGGTGGCAACTCATCAACTTGGGGCATTTGATACGGTCAGCGGTAGCGGAAAGGTCCAGGGCGCAGCTCGCGATTTTCTAACAGTCGCGGCATCGAATGCGAATACGGGGATTTTTAGAGTTCGATGGGGAGCGCCCAGGTTCGCCCAAACCTCCAACAGCTCAAACGATCGCTGCAATCGATACAACCGTGTGCCGGCTTTCTGCTCGCAACCGCAAATTCGCAGTTTGATTCAAATCGAGCCATCCAAATCGAACGGAATCGGACTAAGGTTGCTCTTGTAAGGGGACGTGAACGGCACCAAGCGATACATCGAGATTGAAAGCGTCCCCCCGTGCGAGGCGGGGTCGATCCTTCGGGGTCGGCCTCGCCTTTTTTTTGCGCGGACGTCCGAATAGCGGACCCGTTCTAACAAAAAATGAAGAGCGACATTTCCAATTCACGTGTCGCTGTCCACCTAATCAAGCCCGTAGTGTTCGACCTCCGGCCAGTAAACGTCCTCGAAGGCGTCTTCGTCGTGGAAATCAGGACTGTTGTCGAGGTCGTGGCAGGTCATGCATTTCTCGCGCGCCTTTCCGAGCGGCAGTACCATTGACTGGCGCAATTCTTCGCGACGCTGCTCACTGACCTCCGCGCCGTCGACTTCGGCCGCGACATGTTCCGAGCCGGGTCCGTGGCAGTTCTCGCAGCCACTGCCGTGAAG
>JARFQX010000147.1 GCA_029287555.1 Rubripirellula sp.
GTCGTTGGTCTCGTGGGCTCGGAGATGTGTATAAGAGACAGGCGGAATGGTGTTGGAAGGAGAGGAACCGGCGCCAATGATGATGGACATGGATGGCGAGGGCATGATGATGATGGAAATGGGCATGGCGGGCGGCAGCCAAGGGGCATCGCGAGCCGCGCCGCGGCCGGCCCCGTCGGCGGAGATCGCCCTTGCTGAAGACAGCGAAGTCGACAGCCTTTCCTTGGACGCATCCCGAGGCAAAATGGTTGAGCAAACCATTCGACAAGGGCGTCGAAGAATCGTGCCGGGCGGTCGCTACGCGGCGGTGCAAGATAACCCCTTCTTGCAGGTCAACCAACGTCCCCTGTCAACCTTCTCGATCGATGTCGACACCGCTTCCTACGGCAAGATCCGCGGGTTGCTTCGCAATAACATCCTGCCTCGACCGGAAATGGTTCGGATCGAAGAGTTGCTCAACTACTTCGACTATGACTACCCGGGCCCGACCGACGACGAGCATCCGTTTGCCGCCTCGATGGAGATCGCCGAGTGTCCGTGGAATTCCGATCATCGGCTGGCCCGGGTTGGCATCCAGGCCCGTGAGATCGATGCGCAACGACCCTCGAGCAACCTCGTTTTCCTGTTGGACGTTTCGGGATCGATGGACGAACCCGCCAAACTTCCGCTGGTGATCGAAGGGATGAAGCTGTTGACCGACCAGCTCAACGAGAACGACAAGGTGGCGATCGTCGTCTACGCAGGAGCAGCCGGAGTCGTGCTCGAATCGACGCGCGGCGACAAGAAGCAAACCATCACCGACTCGCTTGATCGGCTGCAAGCCGGAGGCAGCACCAACGGCGGCCAAGGAATTGTGCTGGCGTACCAGATTGCCCGGGACCACTTCATCCCCGGAGGGACGAACCGAGTGATTCTCTGTTCCGATGGAGACTTCAACGTTGGCGTCACCGGCACCGATCAGCTCGTTGAGGTTGCCAAGAAGAATGCCCGTTCCAACATTTTTCTCTCCGTTCTCGGTTTCGGCTATGACAACCACAACGACGAGATGATGGAAAGAATCTCGAACGAGGGGAACGGCAACTATGCGTTCATCGACAGCAAACGCGAAGCGGAGAAGGTCTTTGTTGAGGAACTCGGTTCGACGCTGGTCACGGTGGCCAAGGACGTCAAGATCCAGATCGAGTTCAACCCGAAGAAGGTCAGCGCTTACCGCTTGATCGGCTACGAGAATCGCATGCTCGCCCCGCGCGACTTCGACGATGACTCCAAGGATGCGGGTGAAATCGGCGCCGGTCACACCGTTACCGCGCTGTACGATCTGGTGCCGGCCACGTCGATTCAGGATTCGCCAGTGAAATCGGATAACCTCCGCTACCAGACCGACAAAGAATTGACCGATCGGGCGAAGAGCGACGAAGTGTTGATTTTGAAACTGCGTTACAAGGAACCCGAGGGCGACACCAGTGTGCTGATGGAAGTCCCCGTGGTCGACCAGTCAAAACGCTTTGTCCAAACCGATCGCGACTTTCAACTCGCCGCCGCCGTTGCCGGTTTTGGCATGTTGCTTCGCCATTCGCCGCATCGCGGGAACCTGACCCTTGACGATGTGATCACCATGGCCGAGCGGGCCGCCGAAGGTGATGACTTCGGCTATCGAACCGAGTTCGTCGAAGTCGTCAAAAAGGCCCGCGACCTGTCGCAACCATGATCACCGATGAGCCCAACGGGTTGGGAACGAAGAACCGAAACAATTCGTAGGTCACACGGCCCGTCCGTTTGTCCCATGACACGCACGTCGGTACGCAAGCCGTCGGACGTTCGGCCCGTGAGATCTATTTGAGGGTCTCCGGGAATTCCGAAGCGGACGACTTTGGCATTTCAACGTGTAGGCCGGCATCAAGGAGCGCAGCGACGCCGATCCGGCAGAGATTCTTGCTCGGCGTCAAATCGTTGTTCGGTGCCGGATCGGCGCTTCGCTTGATTCGGCCTACTGCGAATTACCGCGCACCCTCATTTCATGGAGTGTTTCAACCATTCACTGAGTTTCCGAGTCGGAGACTCGGGCTACGATCACACAACGCGACGCTAATGAAGCAGTCGGCAGTGGGTCAGGATCTCGTCCGCCGTTGCTTTGTAGCCAACGTAGAAGGGACCGAACTCGGCGTACTTTGCACTCGCCTCGTCGAATCGCATCTTGTAGACAATCTCGCGCAGGTACTCCGGATTCCTCGCCCAAAGTGTCACCAGCCATTCCCAATCGTCGAGTCCCACTCCGACGGTGATCACTTGGCTGACCTTGCCCGCGAAAGCAATCCCACTCTGTGCGTGCTCGGCCATCATCGCATTGCGTCGGCTGAAGGGCTCGCTGAACCAATTCGCACCGACCTGACGGCCTTTATTCATCGGATAGAAACAGGCGGCCGGCCAATCAGGAATCTCGGGGCGCAGACGCTGCTCATTCATCATCGGGAGCCTTCGCTCGTAGGCGTTCACCTTGGCAGCCACTTCCGGTGAATCGGGATCGGCACCGTCGGCAATCAATCGCTCGCGAAACCGTTCCACCGTCGGCACGTACTCGCTCACTTCACTCATCGAGACGAACGACCACGTCGGTTCGACGTAAAGTCCAAGGCCCGGCGCGATAATCTGCTGATGCACCCCGTCGACCTTGGCCGGATCGGGATCCATGACCATCACGCAGAAATCCGCTCGGTGCCCGCTGGTCCAATAGGAAACCAGACGCTGCGGGCTGGTCGAGGAATCGGGATGCAGCGCCTCACGCAGCTGCTGCTGACAAGCCGTTCCCAGCGTCGACTCGAGCCGATCACGGCGGAAGCGATAAAAGTAATGACCACAGTGCCAGCCATGGCTCGGGATCGTCGACGGTTCGGGAAGCGGCTGCTGCTGTCGTGCGTGGGGGGGACGTGTCTGGGGCGTCGGTGAATTCATCTCGGCGTTTGACCTGCTTGGGTGGACTTGCCCCGTCATAGCAGGGGCTGTTGCCATAGCACGGGCTGCTGTCACGGCACGGGCTGGACGCGGCCCGATGGCGACGTCAGCCTTCATCCTACACCTACGGCCGACAACTGGGCGAGCCGTCTCGGATGGGTACCAGCTTCAGCTCTCACCAGATCGGACCCGACACGGGATCGACGGCTACCTCAGCCGCCACTCCGTATCCCGATCCCGGTATCCGAAGTGACGACTCCAGCGTCTGGAACCGCTAGCCCCGAAGTAGCCGTACGAGAAGGGGGACTTCCAAACCTCGCGAAGCGTACCGTCGGGAATCACCGCCGGTGCGATTTGCCGCGTGTGGTGATGGATCAAGTGAGGCAACGGATGGGCTGGATTGGCCGTCGCCGTGCGGTCCGATGCGGGGGGCCATGACGATGGGGGCCAGGAATGATGCCCGTGCGGGGGAACGATTCTCGGTGCTTGGATGACTTGGTGCTGATGTGGCATCGGCAAAACCGCCCCGTCGATGGCGACCGGTGTCGGAACCGTTCCGGCACCGGTTCCCCCATCCCACGTCTCGCCGAGAGCCCATGGTTCATCCGAGGACCGCGTTGCCCGAGCGACCGGATCCGCGGTCGCTTCCAGGTATTGAACTCGGAGAAACTCCCCGCGCGGTGAAGGCGCGTGCGAGGACGGAGCGTCGGCGATCTCGCCCAAGCGATGATGCGATCGAACCGGTGACGGTAGCCGAGAGCGGCCAGCGTTGGAGTCACCACCTGCCGTCGTTTGTGCTAGCAAAGCGGCTGAATTGGTCCCCGCAAGAATCGACATGGCGACGGCGATCTGAATCCGACGCTTGAACATGGCTGCCTCGGGACAAGAGGTTGGAAGACCTGGGAAGTCTTTGCGGATGCTTTGTAATCTTTCGATCGGCTAATCTGGGCAGATCACTGCAGCGATTCTGGCTGCCGATTCGCGGCAGGTTGATGTGTTCGTCCTAAGTCGCATGGCCGGACGCCCTGCCCGATTGCCGGGAGCATGCCTCAAGGGATGGCGGGATTGGTCTGGCGTTGCTTCAGCTGGGGTCGCTAAGGTTCTCCGATCCGGTCCGTCGATCGGGTAGTGGCTAAAACGATTGAAGGGATGCGTCACGCAGATCGGAAACCAGTCAGATTGGTCCGCCACGGTCGGCGATAGATAGAAGGAGACCAGTCGGGACATACGTACCCCGCAGACCTATGGAACGGAATCCGCTATGAAGATTGCTCGCCGCCAATTTATCGCCTCGCTGACAGCCGTCTCGTCGGTCGTGCTCACTCGCGATCTGCGAGCGGAGGACCCCACCCAACTGGTCGAACCGGTGCATCGCGTTGCCAACGCGGCCGCCAGCCTCGAACCGACTCCCGTCCACCCGCTCGACCGGGCACTCGACATTGCCCGCTCGGGCTTGTCCGATTGCCGTTCGAACGTCAACGATTACACGGCCATCCTCGTCAAACGCGAACGGATCGACGGTCTGCTCCAGCCGCACGAATTCATGGCGGTGAAGATCCGCAATCGAAAGGTCGCCCAAGGCCAGATGGTCCAACCGCTGAGCGTTTACTTGAATTTCCTCAAGCCGACGTCAGTCCAGGGCCGCGAAGTGATCTACGTGGAGAATCAGAACGATGGCAACATCGTTGCACACGAAGGCGGCTTCAAGGGAAGATTCCTGCCGACGGTAACGATCCCGCCCACTGGCATGTTGGCAATGCGTGGTCAGCGCTATCCGATGACCGAGATCGGGGTCGAAAACCTGATCGTTAAACTGATCGAGCGAGGGGAACAAGCCCGTCGGTACCCCGACGTGAAGTGTGAGTTTCGCAAGAATGCCCGCGTCAAGGACCGCGTCTGCACGGTCCTCGAGGTCACCCAGCCGACGAAGCATCCCGATCTTGAGTTCTACAAAGCGCAAGTCTTCATCGACGACGATTTGAACATCCCGATTCGTTACGTCGCCTACGATTGGCCCGCGCGCGAGGGAGCCAAACCTGAAATCCTCGAAGAGTACAACTACTTGGATTTGAAAGTGAACGTCGGGTTGACCGACGCCGATTTTGATCCGAGGAACCCCTCCTACAACTTCTATTCCAAGTAGTTGCTGGATCAAGCAAGTGCTTCCGGTGCCGGATCGCCACTCACAACGCCGGCATTCCCGCCGAACGAGGCCGAATCAAGGGAAGCCCAGATTCCGCTTACCCTACTGCCTCCCTGCCCTACTGCCCCCCTGCCCTACGTCCCCGCTCCGCCCTCGGCCAACAGCGACGTCATCGCCTGCTGCAGGGACCGCGTAGAACTGAGACAGAACTTCGGGTTCCAGTCATCGAACTTGGAACCGTCATAGGCGGTCAGCGTGGCACCGGCTTCGCGCGCGATCACGATACCGGCGGCGCAATCCCACGGAGCGACGTTCGTGGCCCAGTAGGCGTCGAGTCGCCCGGCGGAGACGTAGCACATGTTCAATGCGCAGGATCCGAGTCGTCGAAGCGACCGACAGCGTTCTAAGATGCGCACGAAACGCGCCACCTCGGGATCCGTTCCCTTGACACCTGCCGGAAAACTGCACGCAACCAATGCTGAGTCAAGATTTTCACAATCGCTCGTGCGAATCGCCTCACCATTGACGTGCGCGCCGTGCCCATCGATGGCGGTAAACAGTTGATCGGTGACCGGATCGTAGATCACGCCCATCCGCATCTTCCCTTGCGCGTAAAGCCCAATCGACACCGCAAAGGACTGCAGTCGATGGACGTAGTTGACGGTGCCATCCAAAGGGTCGACGACCCAACAAGGCGGCGCACTGGGGTCGCCGCTTCGCACCGATTCCGGAGGATCGTTCTCGCCTTCCTCTTCCCCGACGAAGACGTAATTGTCGAAGGCGTCCATCAGCACGGCTCGAATCGCCTGCTGCGATGCCAGGTCCGCATCGGTCACCAAATCCTTGGGTCCCTTCTCTCGAACCACGCGATCGACCCGGCGAGACATCAATTCGCGTGCGCCCGCTCGAGCCGCTTCGACAGCAATGTTGAGGTGTTGCTGGTTCATTCGGAAGCCGGTCCACTCAAATCCGAAAAAAAGTCACTGCCGCTTCCGGTCGACTCACGCCCAGTCAAGTCACCATCCAATCCACCCAGGTCAGTTTCCAAACGCCGCAACTCCTCGAGCCAAACGCGGATGTCGTTATCGTATTCAGTCGCCATGTCACTGAGAATCAATTGGCGGTGAAATGCCGCTGCGCCCTTATCCACGTGCTCCGCCGCCTCCGCGCTGGGGAATCTGCGATTGGGATCGGGCGCGATCATGCCAACCAAGAAATTCATCAACAGCTCGTTGCGCAGGACTTCATCGGGAAGGACTTCGTCTAACCGAGATGGCAACTCGCGTTTAGCCCGCAGAAGATCGCGCAGCTTGGCGTGCTGGCTAAAGGGATTTACCCCGCTCAGCAATTCAATCAACACGTAACCAACGCTTGCGAGGTCACTGCGGGGCGTGGCAACTCGGTCTTCCAGAACTTCCGGAGCAGCGTAAATCGGTGTGCATTCTCGATCCCGGGGAGGTTTGCGATAATCGATTGCCGACCCCATATCGATCAGCTTCGCGTGACCGCTTCGCTTGAGCATGATGTTAGCCGGTTTGACGTCGCCGTGAACGATGTCTTCGCGATGCAGGGCTGCCAAGGCAGCGAGACACTCACGCACGATCGCCACCGCCACGCCCGGCTTGAACCGACATTGCTGGGGGCCCTCGGTCAAAATCACTTCATTGATGTAACGCCAACGTCGACTACTGACACGACCGTGCAGCAGCTGCAGACAACGGTGCGAGGTCAACTGGCGCAGGTCAAACCCGTCCACCCACTCCATCATCATGATGCGAATGCGATCGCGCTCGAAGAAGTTCTGCACATCGAGGAGGTTGTCGTGCTGGATCAGGGCAACCCGAGCCGCAATGCCAGCAACCCGAGTCATCGCTTCGTTGTAAGCCTGAGCACCGGCGTAGCGTTCGGGCGAGAAGATCTTCATGGCGACGGGAACGGTAAAACCATCGGTGCCGCGGTGCTCGGTCAAGTAGACCTCGCCCTGACCACCCCGGCCCAACAACCGGAGCATGTGATGATGGCCCGTCCAGCTGACTTTGCCGCGACGCGTCAGACGCTCGTAACCCTCGATCAACTTGGGGTCGCTCTTGGCACCTTCGGACCCCTGTTGAGTGATGGTGGGAAAAGGTTCAAACCTTGTGGTCGATTGCATGAGTGTTCTCGATTCTTCCCTGACTTTGGGCGATTCCATCCAATCACGAAGGCTGTCCCTGGGAACAGCGCAGCAACCAGGTGGTTGCATTATTCGTGACAGCAAAGAGGTGAATGTGCGTAGAAGATCCGGGCGTTGGACGATTTCGCGAAGCCAGCAACCAACAACGTGTGCCGTCCCCGGCATCCGCATCGGGTCGGTGCCTCCCTTCGCGAGGAAGACTCAACGCTTCGGACTTCCCTTCATGAAGTTATAGTCAAACTTGATTTCAATAGTTTCCCTGAAGATTCTAACGTCCGGAGGAAAAAGTGGACGAGCTCGGGCGACGAGGAGCCATGCATTATATGGCTTGCAACCGAATCCGCGAGCTGGACACTGCCGCTTTGCTCGAATCGGGCAAACCCTGCCCCCAATCAGCCATTGGCGGCAACTTGAAGGCCGAGCGGCAGCAACCGTTGCCGAACGGGGTCCGGAGGGACGGCCTTGTTGCGGGACTGGCCTCCTGCGGGACTGGCCTTCCCGGCGGGACTGGCCTTCCGGCGGGACTGGCCTTCCGGTGGGACGGCCTTCCGGCGGGACTGGGGGCGGAAGTCACGTGACCGACACGATTGGACTATCGTATTCGCTCGATTCTGCTTTGGGCCCTCTGACCGTCGCTCGCTGGCAAAATGCGGTCGGCCGAGAGCCCCGTCGACTCCGCGCCCGTCCAACCCGAGAGCCCTCGATGCCATTTCCGCACAGCGTCTTCCCCCGATTTGTTCGCCTTGCCCTTACTGCGATCCTCTTCTCCCTCGCCGCCTCAAGGGGCTCGGCCCAGGAAGAACGCTATCCGCTTCATCCCGACTCCCAGCGACAGATAGGTGTACCGCAGGGCACCGTGACGGCTCATCGCCTCACCTCGAGCAAGGTCTATCCGGGCACAGCACGGGATTACTTCGTCTATGTGCCTGCCCAGTACGACGGGAAACGACCCGCGGCACTCATGGTTTTCCAGGATGGCCGGAATTACATCCGCGAGGATGGCCAGTGGCGCGTCCCGACCGTGTTCGACAATCTGATTCACCGTGGCGAGATGCCGGTGACCATTGGAGTCTTCGTCAATCCCGGCATCGTGGAAGGGGGCGAAGGCGCTCAAGACCGCTTCAATCGGAGTTTCGAATACGACACCGTCAGTGACCGATATGCAACGTTCCTGATCGACGAGATCCTTCCATTGGTCCGCCGGCAGTACTCGATCACCGACGACCCGAACCGGTGGGGCATTGCCGGCAGCAGCAGCGGGGCCATCGCAGCGTTCGGCGTCGCCTGGCATCGACCCGACCGCTTTCGCCGCGTGTTCAGTACCATCGGCACTTTCGTCGGCTTGCGTGGCGGCAACGAGTACCCCACTCTGATTCGCAAATCGGAACCGAAGCCGATTCGAGTCTTTCTGCAAGACGGCCGCAATGACTTGAACATCTATGGCGGGAGTTGGTGGCACGCCAACTTAACGATGCTCTCCGCCTTGGAATGGGCCGGCTACGAGGTGGAACATGAATGGGGCGATGGGGCTCACAATGGAAAGCACGGCGGCGCGATTCTTCCAGATGCGATGCGTTGGTTGTGGTCGGACCGCGATGAAGCGATCACGGTCTCCACGGTAAACCACCCTGAATTGAAAGATCGGATCATCGACGGTGAGGGGTGGCAACGGGTCAGTAGCGGCCACCAATACACCGAAGGTCCCGCGGTCGCTCCCGACGGATCGGTCTACTTTGTCGACGCCCCGCGCGGCGAGATTTGGCGGGTTGGCGCGCGCGGCGAAAAGGCATCGTTATTCGTCGATGACCTGCCAGGGGTTAGCGGGTTAATGTTTGATGCCAAAGGACGACTTTACTGCGCCCGCAATCGAAGCAATAAGCTGACCCGCCTCGACCCTGATGGAACCCGCACGGACCTCGCCGAAGGGATGTCCTGCAACGACCTCGTCGTGCTTGATCACGGCATCTATTTTTCGGGTCCCGAGGAAGGTGTGATCTGGTACCTGCCCCACGATGGCCAGCGTGTTGTTGCGGC
>JARFQX010000965.1 GCA_029287555.1 Rubripirellula sp.
GAGGCTGCGAGTGATCATGACTTGGGTTCCCTTTTTGGCAGGAGTTCGAGTTGTTTTGGGTGAGGCGTTGTTGCCTTCACCGGTACCTGCGAAGAATCCCCGAGAACCCCTTAACAGTTTTCCAAGTTTTTTCTCCCGAGCCGATCGCCCCACCCCTGGTTGATATAGTCTCGCGGTAGCCGCGGTCGCGATCGCCGGCCGGGCGAACTTGCCGTCTGTGCGCGACTTTGCCGGGAATCCCGGGCGAATTGGCTGGCATTTTTCGGTAGAAAGGCGGCTGCCGAGCCAACCATGGACCGTCCCACGAGCTGCCCGCGAGCCACTTTGACCTCTTTCCCCGAGGAGTTTGCGTTGTCGGAGAGCCGAGAAGAAAAGGCCGAACAGATTTTCTTTGAGGCGATCGAGCTGCCTCCGGCGGAGCGACGGCCGTTCATCGATCGGCAGTGCGGCAGCGATGGGAAACTCCGCGGGCTTGTCGAATCGCTGATTGCGGCCGACGAGGCGGCAGGCGATGTCAACTTCTTGGAATCCCATTTCTTGACCGGCGCCAGTCTCGGATTCCAGGCCGATACGCCGGGCAATCGTTCCGGCGAACCCACACCGATTCGATCCGATTCGTCTTCGGATTCCGATTCGCCGCATCCCTCACGGTCCAATTCGGAAGTCACTCCCGACGCCATGATCCAACCCGAATCCCGGTTTCGCATCCTGTCGCGATACGAGCAGGGGGGACTCGGCGAGGTCTTGATCGCCCATGACGGCCAGCTCAATCGAGAAGTTGCGGTCAAGCAGATCCGCTTGAAATGGCAAGCGAACGCCGAAGCGCGCGAGCGATTCCTGCAGGAAGCCGAGGTCACCGGTCGTCTGGAACATCCAGGGATTGTACCGGTTTACGCCTTGGGAACGTGGGAAGATGGGCGTCCCTTTTATGCCATGCGTTTCATCCAGGGAAAAACGCTTAAGCAGGTTATCACCGAATGGCGAGAGTCCGGGGAAACATCGGACCAGCAAGCCAAGCGGATGGAGCTGCGGGGACTGCTGAATCGATTCGTCGATGTTTGCAACACGATCGAATACGCCCACAGTCGTCGAATTCTCCACCGCGACATCAAGCCCTCGAACATCATGATCGGTCCTTACGGCGAGACTCTCGTGGTCGATTGGGGACTCGCCAAGCTGCTCGACGCTCCGCTTGATGAATCGATGACCGCCGCGCTGGTGCAGCGTTACGCCAAAGAAGGTGATTCAAGTCGCACGCAAATTGGCGGCACGGTTGGTACCCCCCAGTACATGAGCCCGGAGCAGGCCGCCGGAGATCTGGAATCGATCGGGGTGCGCACCGACGTCTATCTGTTGGGCGCGACGCTTTACCAGATATTGACCGGGGTACCGCCGCACCAAGGCTCTTCGATCTCGGAATTGATCGAACGCGTGAAACGCGGCATTCTGATTCGGCCCAAGGTGGTCGACCCCGACGTACCCTCGGCGCTCGACGCGATCTGCTTGAAGGCGATGTCGGTCAAGGCTTCCGATCGGTATCGTTCGGCCACCGAGTTGTCTGCCGACATCGAGCGTTGGCTTGCCGATCAGCCGGTCGGTGTGTTCCGCGATCCATTTTCGGTGCGGTGGGGTCGATGGATTCGTCGACACCGGACCGTGGCCATGAGCGGAACGGTGGCGGCCATCCTGTTAACGCTTGGCTCGATCCTCGGCTCGGCCGTGTGGAACTACGAGCGGGCCAGGCAGTTCGAGGTGGAACAGGAACGCAATTTGAAGGAAACGCAATTAGCGGCCAGCCGACAATTGCGGCTTGGTGAACTGCGAGATGCGGCCGAAAGCGCCATGCAGCTTTCCCAACGTGAGATCGCATCAAACCGCTTTGCTTCGGCCGTGGCGATGCTTCGCCGTGCCGCCGAATCGTTGTCCGATGAGCCGACGCTCGCCGATCAACGCTCGGAACTGCAAGCCAAAGCTCGGCGACTCGAGCGGATCGTCGAGTTTCATCGGCAGGCGGAACTGAGTGAGCAGTTCAACGTCTCCAGTCGCGACACGCAGGGAATCCTCGCATCCAGCGCCGCACTGAAGGTACTCGGCGTGTGGGACCGTCACGACTGGTGGGCCGGATTGCCGGATCAGGATTTGACACCAGCGCAGAAGGACAAACTGCGTTGGGACGTCTACCAACAGTGGATGATGCTCGACGGGATGCTGGTCAAGACGATCGGAACCAAGTTATTCGGGAACGAACAGTCGGGGATGATTCGGCGCGTGTTTACCGGGATCCGTCGCCTGCCAACCGACGCGGGAAAGCGCGAGGCGTCGGCTGCGTTGGTGGTTAGCGATCGGATTGATTGGTTCCGCCGATCCGAGGCCGCGAAGTGGTACCGCAGCATCGCCAACGACCGATTGAATCGTGGGGAACGACTCAATGGCCAACAACTCGGGACGCCGCGCAATGCTCCCGACGCCCAGAAACTTGGCGTGCTCTGCATGGTTGCGGCGATGGACCCGACGTTCTCCATCGTATTCGGTGATTACCTGGGACAAGACTCGACGATCGCCGCCCGCGATCTATTCCAACGTTCCTCCTCGCTCCGCCCCGATCACTACTGGACGCAGATCGCGCTTGGCCAGATGCAGTACTTCATCGCCGAAAAGGAGAACAATCCAACGTGGGATAGTTACCAGCCAGCCGTGCTGACGATGGGTCGCTGCATCGCCATCGATCCCGAGTCCTGCTTTGCCTACGCCGATCGTTCTTCTCTGTTCCGGTTTCAGTGGCAATGCATCCAAACAGACCAGCGGCTTTCGGAAGGTGAGCGGGAACAGCGGGCGGCGGAGCTTTTGAATTGGAGCCTGCGGGACGCTCAAACCGCGTACCGGCTTGGAACCGAACAACCATGGGTGGGGTGGACCTACGGCATGGCCTTGGCGGCCGCGAAGCAGACCGAAAAGTCAATCAAGATTCTTCTCGAGGCATCCGAACGCACCCTTCCGCTGATGCAGATCGCCGATGCGACGCTAATTCGAGCCGACGACATTCGCGGTCGCAGCGACGCGGCACAGTACGCCGCGGAGTTAATCAAGCGAGACCCGGACAATCCGACTTTCCGAACGCTGCTCGCCTCCATTCGACTCAACCAATACGATGACGAAGCCGCGCTTGAGCAAATCGAACAGGTGATAGGTAAAGCGGAATCTTCCGCCCATGCCCATGCGATTCGCGGCATGATCCGGCTGCATCGTGATGAGTTCGAAGGGGCGGCCAGTGACTTTCACGTCGCCACCGAAAAGAATCCATCGCACCTGTGGGCACGTTACGGTGCGGCGGCGTGCTTGGAGGCAAACGAACAGCTTGAAGCGGCCATGGAAGGATTTCGCGAAGCGATGGCGTTGGCAACGACCGACGAACACCGTGCCGCATGCCTGATTGGAGTCTTTCGCACCGCCGGGGCGTTGTACCGATTCGATGAAGCGATCGAAGCGGTTACATCGGCCCAGCAACTTCAGCCCGCCTACGATCTTGGATCGATCGCCAAGAAGCTCCTGAATCGGTACAAATCATTGCGCGTGCAGCCGACGGAGAAACTGCGAGAATTCTTGGTCACACTCGATCAGCTGATCCGTTCCAAGCGAGTCGGATTCGCGCCGGACGAGAGCGACGCCGCTTTTGACGCCGCACTTCTAAACGGAGACTTTGAATTGGGGGCTTTGCAATACTGGAGTCACGCCAGCGGCATCACGTGGCGCAACGAGCCCGGTTACGGGGGCACGGCTGAAGTCACGTCGGAGCAATCACACCAAGGTGACTTCTCGCTGCGCATCGTCGGCGA
>JARFQX010000992.1 GCA_029287555.1 Rubripirellula sp.
CTGGTCCACGTTGAAATGGGTGGGGTGCGGCTTTCGTCGTAGTGCCCCGATCACCAACGTCTCAACGCCTCGCAACAAGTCGATCGATTCATCGGAAATGTAATTGGTGTCGGTGCAATAGGCGAAGTTCCCAAAGCGAAACCCAAGCACTTCGAAGTGGGGCCCATGCTTCATCGGGATTGGGGTGATCGAGACGCCCAACGCAGTGAATCGAGAGTGATGAGAGATGCGTCGAAACTCGAGACTCGGAGTCGCCCCGGGATGCGTCGGCGCGCGTTCGGTAAAGGCATAGTCAAAAGCCTTGCGAATACGAGTTTCTACCTGGCTGTCGCAGAACAGGGGGACCGGCGTGCCGAGCCGAAACGGAAACAAACGAAGGTCGTCTAGACCAAAAAGGTGATCAGCGTGCTCGTGGGTGTAGACAACGCAGTGAACCAGCGGAATCTTCTCGCGCAAAAGCTGGGCGCGGAGATCCGGTGGGGTGTCGACCAACAAATTTCCAGTGGGAAGCAAGACCGCAATGGCACAGCGAGTCCTCTGATTGCGAGGATCGTCACTGTGGCAGACGGCGCACTCACAGCCCAAGGCGGGGACGCCCACGCTAGTGCCCGTTCCCAGAAACACAACCGTGCCCCGCATCGGCAGATTTTCGCTGGCGCACGAATCACGTGCCATTCCATTTCTCTCCCGCTACCCGCGGCGCTATGTTGCTCGAAAACGTGTTATAGGTCACCGCCGGAAATCCTTCCAGGATGCCCCGTTGGGCTGGCGATCGTCCCGCATCCAGTGCAAAAACACCAGACGGTTCCGACCGGCTTCCTGCGGGCGCGCCGCCGCCAAGCGTTTCGGCCACGTCGACGCGTCGAACCAGAAGACCCACCAGCCAGCCAATGCCCCTTGGCTGAACCCCATCGCTTCTGCGATACTGAACCTGCTCGATTGCATCGAGCGATTCTCCCCATCCCACCGTGAACTGAAAGGGGTGGCCACCTGGTAGACCGGTGCCCGATGGTGGTCATTCCGACCTTTTAAAATCAGACTTCCTTGATGCTCGCGATCATCATTCGCGTTTCATGGTGGTAGGTGTCTGCGCATTCGCTTTTGGTCTGGTCATGGATCATGAGCGAGTCGCGTACTGGAAACTCTTGCCAGCGCGATCTTTCCGAGCCGGACAAATCCATCGAATTCATACGTTAGAGGAATCCTCAAAATGCTGAAAAACTTCTCGCCAGGCGCGCTGAGAATCAATGGTCGCCAAAGTGAGCTGATCGAGTTGGCGCTGACCTACGGTTTTACCGGAATGGATATCGACATGCACGACATGTTTCGTCGCAGCCAACGCACCGATAGCAAGGACGCCGCGAAGTATCTCGAGGCCGCCAAGATCCGGATTGGCGGATTCGATTTGGGCGTCAATCTGGATGCGGACGAGGACAGCTTTGTGGGCCAAGTGGGAGGCCTTCACCCCCTTGCGGAACTGGCCAAGGAACTGGGCGGCACGCGTGCCTACTTGCGAGTCCCCGCTGCGACCGACCGGTTGCCCTACCACGAGTATTTTGACATTCAAAACACTCGAATCAGTCAGATCGCTGAAGTGCTGCAACCGCACGACATCCAGCTCGGGCTCGGTTTCTATGCCGGCGACGACAAGGCCGAAGGAAAACAGTTCCCATTTATTCGCAACGTCGAAGGCTATTTGGCGCTCGTCGCTGGATTCAGCAACTCGAACGTCGGCTACCTGATTGATACATGGGACTGGGTCGTTGGCGATGGCGCGATGGATCAATTGAGCGAGATTCCCGCCGATAAGATCGTCGGTGTGCTGTTGGGATCCTTGCCCTCGGAGGTGGATCCTAGCAAGGCGACGACCAGCGATCGCGTGCTGCCGGAGCAGGAAGGTCCGCTCAACCACGTCAATCTGGTCAAACACCTGGCCGCCATCGGTTTTGAAGGTCCCGTCAGCCCCAGCGCTTCGAATCAAAGCTATAAGGGCCAGACCCGCGAGAGCATCGTGCAACGCGCTCAAGAAGCGGTCGATGGCATTTCGCGTGAGGCAGGTCTGCCGGTTGCTCCGCTGCCAATGGAGCTAATCGAGGACATTCCCTACGAACCCAATCCGATTGGCTAGCATCGACGGGTTGGCTTGCCCCTGACAGCGGTCGACCGCCGGCAGCCCTGGCTAATGAGCATCGGGCTGCCCGGTTGGCGGCCGCGCCGCGGTGAGCAGACGAATCAGCTCGGGCAGATTCGTTAAGTCATCTTGTACCGACATCGGGTTCTCACACTCCAACTCATGCCGACGGTGCCGGCCCGAGCAGACGGCCAAGACTCGAGCCCCCACGGCATGCCCACATTGGATGTCAGCCGGGGTGTCTCCGATCACGATCATGTTGCCGGCGGCCGCTTCGCCATGCAACGTCCGGATCGAGTCGGCGGTTCGCCGTGCCAGATCGTTGCGGTGGACATCATGTTCACCGCCAAAAATCTCTGCGAAGTAATGCCGCAAGCCGAAATGCTCAAGTTTGTGTGTTGCCGTTTCGGGCAAGTTACCGGTCATCACATGAGATATAACGTTGGGAACGTTGTTCAAATGCTCCAACAGGTCAACCGCTCCGGGCAGAACTCGCCCGCCACGCTCGTCGAGGACGCGAGGAAAGAGTGAGACATAGCAATGACGCAGCCGAGAGAGATGGTCCGACGTCCGAGGAAGTGCGTTCAAAGCAAGGATTTCCTCGAGCAGCGATCGATCCGTTCTCCCCGAAAAATCAATCTCAGTGGTCGCATCGTGCAGGCCGAATTCCCGCTGCATCGCCTTCTTCAGGGCATTACTTCCGCCCCCGTTTGTTTGCAGTAGCGTGCCGTCAATATCGAACAATAACACTCGCATCTTGCCAATTTGCTGCCTTTGGAACGGTCGAACCGGACATCGCAACGCTGTTTGTCGATGCCGCCATTGATTTCACCGGTAAACTATATCCACCGTCCAATCTGAAAATCCAATCCGAGAATTCGTCCCCGAAAACTCGATCCGCGGAGCATGCTGGGCAGGATTCGCGGGGAAAGTTTTTGCTGAACGCTCCCCCCCCAATTTTCTTTGCCCCAACGACCGATAAGTATGTCCACCGAGTCTTGCGACGAGAAGACAGTCGTCACGGAAATGCCGCCGAACGGACAACTCGACAAGAGCGAGACCCGAGTTCGAGAAATGTTCCGCCAGATCGCACCCAAGTACGATCTGATGAATCATTTGTTGTCGCTCAACGTCGACCGATATTGGCGATGGCGAACGGTTCGTCGCATTCAATTTGAACCGTCTGCCCCCGTTCTTGATACGTGCACCGGCACTGGTGACCTGGCATTGGCAATCTTCCGCAAATCACCTCGATCGGTCGATGTGATCGGTAGTGACTTTTGCCATGCGATGCTGGAAATTGCAAATCAGAAGTTGGATCCACAGACTGAGGGGGCCCGTCGGGTTCGTTTCCTGGAAGCCGATTCGCAACACCTTCCCTTTGCGGATGATTTGTTTCAGTGCGTTACGGTTGCCTTTGGGCTTCGTAACGTCACCGACACGCAGCGCGGGCTTCGAGAGATGACCCGCGTGTGTCGTCCGGGAGGACAAGTGCTTGTGCTCGAGTTCTCACGTCCAAGGATTTGGGGACTGCGTCAATCGTACAATTTCTACTTCACCCACATCTTGCCGAAGATCGGTCAATGGTTAGCCCGCAATGACAAGTCGGCGTACAGCTACCTCCCGGAATCTGTCGGTCAATTCCCCGACGGTCCAGCGTTAGTCGAATTGATGACCAAGGCTGGACTGGTCGACGTAAGCTACACGCCGCTGACAGGCGGCATTGCGATGATCTACGAGGGTCACAAACCGGGCGAGGCTGAGTCATCGCCACGTGTTTCAGAATCGTGAATTCCGCGCGGTTGGAACTTGTAAAGTTGAGGCAAAGAGAGCTGCCTTAGCAGCGAAGGACCAAGACGAAGCCGTTCGCCGGTTTTCGCTACGCCCCAATCTCCCCATCAACCGCTTTCCTCGTCAGCTGCGACCCCACCGGAGTCCCCCGGGCTCGCTGGGAACTCCGCACGGGTGTGATTGCGTTTTCGCTGGATAACTACGGGGACCACAGCGACTGAGGGTGACAAAGATCGTGCGTTCCATGCGGTGCGGCGTCAAACTTGATTTTGAGATGAAGGTATCCGCACCAGCCTGCAGGCAGGCAGACCCAACTTCGTCCTGGGACATTCCCGTCAACACCACCAAAGGTAGTTGCGGCACCTTTTCGCGAAACCGTGAAACGGTCGCGACGCCTGAACTGTCCGGAAGTGAGAGGTCGAGCAGTGCAAGATTGATGGGCAGACGACTGCAAATCTCCAGCCCGTCGGCGAGCGTTCGCGCCTGATGGATCGAAAGCGTCGAGTTGGAACGCTTGAGCATCTTGATCGTCAGCAGCATATCCGTCTGGCTATCTTCAACGACGAGGACATCGATTCCGGCCACACCACCCGCCGCCTCGCCACATCCTACCAACGCCCGTTCCAAGTCGTTCGAAAGCTGATCACAACTGGCGTAACGATCCTTCGCATCGTAAGCGAGCATCTTCTCGAAGACTTGTCGCAGCGAATCGGGCAGCAGATCTCGCGGTAGTTCCTCGAACCGTCGTTCAAGCAGCAGATTCTGGAACTGTTCGGAAAACGTCTCTCCCGGAAGCCGTTCACGTCCAGTCAGCAAATAAAACCAGGTCGCACCGAGTCCGTAGATATCCGACTGAACGGTCGCGTCGGCGAGTGATCGAGCTTGTTCCGGAGCCATGTAGGGGAGTGTCCCCGCCAAGTGACCATGCTTGGTCTTGAAACCCCCAACGCTGTCGATGCTGGCGTCGTGCCCGACCATCGAAGCAAGCCCCATATCGGCGAGCTTGATCAAGTCGTTTCCGTTAAGAATCAGGTTCGCGGGCTTGATATCTCGATGGATCAGATCGCGTTGGTGGGCGTGTTCCAAAGCACGGGCCGCCTGCAACATGTAGCGCGCGGAGGTTTGCCAGTTCAGTGGACCGGAATCTCGAACCAGGACATGGAGATCCGGGCCCCGCAACAGTTCCATCGCGATGAAAGGCAGCCCGCGAAAATCACCGACTTCGTAGGCGGTAACGATATTCGGATGGGCGAGCTGTCGCACCACGTGCATTTCTCGTCGAAATCGATCGCTGACCTGGATGTTCTGCAGAATCTTGATCGCCGCCGGTTCCCCCACATCATCGTGCCCGCGATACACACTTGCTTCTCCACCACGACCAAGCGGACCGTCGACAATGAAGCGACCGACACGGACACCCGCGGACAATGGAGAACCGACTTTCACGCCGAAATGACTTCCAACCACCGTCCGCAACTCAGTCTCGATTAATGCGACCTGTTCCTGGGTGAATACGTCACGATCCCGCAGTCGTCGAATCAGCGCGGTCGCATCGCTCTCGCAGGGTTGCCGCTCGTCGAAGGAGAGATCCGCGTCCCGATCGCTGTGTGGTAGCAGTCCATCAGCGTGGGCGGAAATCTCGATCGCATCCTCGGTCACCGGTCCGCCGTCACCCGATTCATCGGCAAGCAAGTGCTCAAGCTGGAACTGGTTGCCGAGATGATCAAGATCGACAAACTCCGATACGGGTTGGGGCTTAAGCAGCGAGCGAATCCAATGGTTGGGATTAAGCAAGCCGAAATCCCGAGGCGCTTGCCAATTCGATGGCTTGGTTTCGCTTCGCTGAGAAAAGGCAGCAAGCAACCCCAAGCAAACCAAACCCGCCAAACGCTCAGCAACTTCGGCAACCCCCATCGGATGCCCCGCCGAAGCAGCAAACAACACGGGCAAGACCATCGCGATCGCGATCAGCAGGCACAACGCCCGGAAGTGAAAGACCGAAAGCCAGAGTCCGATCAGAGCCGCCAGTAGATAAAGCGAAACGAGCGAGCCAACCTGCGGTTGAGCAATTTCAACGGCGACCGACACGGCGACCGTCACTAAGGCAACCAGCCAGCTGCAGCGACCTATCCAGAATTCTCGATTTGCCATGTCGGAGGTCTCATCCGATCCACCGTACTTTTCCTTGCCCCCCCTTCGTAGGGACACAACGCTGTGCCCTACGCACCGCTCTGAAGAACTACCATCTTAACAATTGCCAGAGGCACGATTGGGGAAAACCACCCATTTTACAGAATAAAAACACTCCACAGGGTGGCATTGGTGCGTGGTGCTCGGGCACCCGTTGGTAGCGTGAATCACGAGCCGCAGGCTGGGAGAATCACGAGCCGCAGGCTGGGAGAATTCGAGCCGCGGGCTGGGGATGGGCGGATTTAACGGGGGCGGGGGGATGCATCGAAACCAACGCGATCACCCGGTGTTGAAGAACCCATGAGAGAAGTCGACCAACGAAGGACTTCCTCGTTTCATCCGCTTCTTTTCTTGCCGCTCTTGCCGCCTCGGGGAAAACTTGTCATGCGACTCCACCGCCTGTTCGCCTGCTTGTCCGCCACCTTTTTCCTTCTTTTCGTTTCGGGAGCCCTTCACGCCGATTGGTTGCGATTTCGCGGGCCCAATGGCTCGGGGATCAGTGAGGAATCGACGCCGCCCCCCACGAAATGGAGTCCTCAGGAAAACGTGAAATGGAAGGCGAAGTTGCCCGGTCCTGGGGTTTCCAGTCCGATCGTGGTGGGTGACCGCGTGTTGGTGACTTGCTACTCCGGTTACGGGACCGATCGTCGTGACCCGGGCGAGATCACCAACCTGAAGCGACATCTGGTTTGCGTCGATGCCAACAGTGGCGAGACACGCTGGTCAAAGTCGATCGACGCGGCGCAGCCTGAGGATCCGTACACC
>JARFQX010001018.1 GCA_029287555.1 Rubripirellula sp.
GCTGAGATGCTGGGGACGCTCGGCTTCGATTCACTCGATGAGTTGACCGATGCGACCGTCCCGGCGGACATTCGCCTCGACGGACCGCTGGACATTGCACCGCCTCGTGGGGAGCGCGAGGCGCTCGAAGCGTTGCGTGCGATCGCCGACAAGAACAAAACGTATCGTTCTTGCATTGGCATGGGATACACCGGCACGGTCACGCCGCCGGTGATTCTTCGAAACGTGCTGGAGAATCCAGGCTGGTACACGCAATACACACCCTACCAGGCGGAGATCGCGCAAGGTCGGCTCGAAGCGCTACTGAATTTCCAAACGATGATCGCCGATCTCACCGGGCTACCTCTGGCCGGTGCCAGTTTGTTGGATGAATCGACCGCGGCGGCGGAGGCGATGGGCATGTGCATCGCGATTGCCGGGCACAAGAAGACGGGTTTTTTTGCCAGCGACGATTGTCACCCCCAAACCTTGGCGTTGCTGGAAACGCGGGCGCAAGGCCTTGGAATCGATTTGAAAATCGGGCCGATCTCCGAGATCGATTTCGATCATGGCGAGGGAGGGCTCTGCGGAATGCTGGTCCAGTATCCCACGACCGATGGCCGCATCGTCGATTACGGCCCGATCATCGGCGAGGCCCAAGGGCGTGGCTGCCGCGTGGTTGTGGCAGCGGATCTGCTCGCGTTGGCATTGTTAACGCCTCCCGGAGAATGGGGCGCCGACATCTGCGTCGGCAGTGCCCAGAGGTTTGGCGTTCCGATGGGACTGGGCGGTCCGCACGCCGCCTTCATCGCCACGCATGACCAATACGCTCGCAAGATGCCAGGCAGGATCATTGGAGTGTCCAAGGACGCTCACGGAAACCCCGCCTTGCGGATGGCGATTCAAACTCGCGAGCAACACATCCGGCGGGACAAGGCGACCAGCAACATTTGCACCGCCCAAGCTCTGCTGGCGATCATCAGCTCTTTCTACGGCGTCTATCACGGACCGGAAGGATTGAGGCGGATCGCGAGGCGAACCCAAGGATACACCGTTGCCCTCGCCAAAGGACTCGCCCGCCTTGGTCATCAAACGCTCAGCAGCGGACCGGTGTTCGATACGATTCGCATCCGACTCGGCAAGGGCCGGACACACGCGGCCCGTCAAGTATCCGATGCAGCCCGCGAACGAGGCATCAACCTGCGCGAATACGCCGACGGAACGCTCGGAGTGACGCTGGACGAAACGGCTGATCGCGGTTTGGTCGCGGACCTGCTGGCGGCTTTCAACTTTGGTCATTACACCGGCTTCGACATCGACGAATTGCATCGCGAAGCGGTTGGCGAAGGTTTGCTTGACCTGGATCGATTCGCCCGCAGCTCGTCGTTCATGACGCACGAAGTCTTTCACCAGTATCGCAGCGAAACGGAACTGCTGCGTTACATATTTAAACTGATGGGCCGAGACCTTTCGCTTGCCCATTCCATGATTCCGCTTGGCTCTTGCACGATGAAGCTCAACGGAACGACCGAGATGATTCCGGTGACTTGGCCGCAGTTCGCCAATCTGCATCCCTTCGCGCCCGATACCCAGTGGCGCGGTTACACCCAAATGTTCCGGCAGCTGGAAGCGTGGCTCTGCGAGATCACCGGGTTCGCAGCGGTCAGTCTGCAACCCAACGCCGGGGCCCAAGGTGAGTACGCGGGTCTACTCGTGATTCGCGCCTACCACGAACACATGGCGGCCCAGCAGGGAAGAACGAATGATCGCGACGTCTGCTTGATCCCGACGTCCGCCCACGGCACCAATCCAGCCTCGGCGGTGATGGCGGGGATGCGCGTGGTGCCGGTCAAATGCGATCCGCGAGGCGACATCGACATGGCTGACCTGCGCCAGAAAGCTGCCGACCACGCCGACCAGTTGTCCGCTTTGATGATCACCTATCCCTCCACCCACGGTGTCTTCGAATCAACCATTCGAGAAGTCTGCGATGTGATCCACCAGCACGGCGGGCGAGTCTACATGGACGGTGCCAACATGAACGCGCAGGTCGGATTGACCAGCCCGGCAAACTGTGGCGCGGACGTTTGCCACTTGAATCTGCACAAGACGTTCTGCATTCCGCACGGCGGTGGGGGTCCTGGGATGGGGCCCATCGGCGTGACCGAAGAGTTGGCTCCCTTTCTGCCCGGGCATCCGGTCGAGCGGCCCGACACCGCCGGCGAATTCGCGATCGGCCCCGTTTCCGCAGCTCCCTACGGCAGCCCCAGCATCCTGACCATCAGCTACCTCTACATCAGCATGATGGGCGCAGCGGGTCTCAAGCAGGCAACCCAGGTCGCCATTCTCAATGCGAACTACATGGCCAAGCGACTGACGCAGCACTTTGAAATCCTTTACACCGACGAGGCAGGTCTGGTGGCGCATGAGTTCATCATCGACTGCCGGGGCTTTGAAAAGTCATGCAACATCAAGATCGATGACATCGCCAAGCGGTTGATCGATTACGGGTTCCACGCTCCAACCATGTCATGGCCCGTCCCCGGAACGTTGATGATTGAACCGACCGAGAGTGAATCAAAAGCCGAACTCGATCGCTTCTGTGACGCCATGATCGCGATTCGAAAAGAGATCGACGCGGTCGAGCGAGGGGAAATGGATCGCACCGACAACCCGCTTCGGAACGCTCCCCACACGATCTCCGAAATCGGCAGCGACGACTGGAGCCACCCCTACTCGCGCGAGCAAGCCGCCTGGCCAATGGCGTGGCTGCGTGATGCAAAGTTCTGGCCGTCGGTCGGAAGAATCGACAACACGTACGGCGACCGCCATCTGGTTTGCAGCTGCCCGCCAATGAGTGAATGGGAAATGAGTGGCGAGTAGCGAGCCCTGTAGGCCGGCATCAAGGAGCGCAGCGACGCCGATCCGGCAAGGGATCTTGCTCGGCGTCGAACCGTTGTTCGCTGCCGGATCGGCGCTTCGCTTGATTCGGCCTACGCTGAAGACCGGGACTCTCTCGAATGGCGAGTGGCGAGTTGAAGACGACCCGCCTCGGAAGAGGGGACGTCCTCACTAGCGCCGCTTGAGCACGAACAGGGCGTCGGTCAGGTCATTGTCGAAGTCGCGAGTTTCGTCAATGTCATAGTCGAAATCGTGAATGCTGCGAATCTCGAACAGATCGTCCACCTTTTTGAGCAGTTGTTTGGCCTGGGCCGGCGTGTAGATCCTTAACGGAAACTCGCTGCGAATGCGGTCCACCTTGCCGGATCGCTTTTGGGCCTTGATGGAAACTCGCAGCATTTCCTGCCGCTTGCGGCGATCAAAGTCGATGACTCGCAAGGTCACATTGACTTTGGTGCCACCGTGGGATGCTTGCCAGCGCTCGATGCACTCGGGATCGGCGTCCATTGGAATCAGGTGGAAGCCGAGAAGATAGAGGCCACCGGGACGAACACATTCGGCGACACTCTTGAGGTGACTGATTGCATCTTGCTCTTGGATCAGATGCCGAAACGTGTTGAAGGTGCAGAATGCCGCGTCGAAGGGCCTATCGAAGACCATTTCCGTCATGTCCCCCAACACCAAATCGGCTTGCAAACCGCGACGTCGCAACCGACGGTCCAGGTAATCAAGCATCGATTGGCTGAGATCAAGCCCCGTCACTTGGTAGCCCCGGGCGGCCATCGCAGCGACAAGTCGACCGCTGCCACATCCCGGCTCCAGCACGCTTCGAACTGGACCATCGGCAAAACGATCGAAAGCCGCGGCAAAGAAAGCGATCTCCGCCGCGGTCTCGTTGCGAAAGACCATGTCGAAGTATTGCGGATGGTCGTACCAGTCTTCCATTTTCTTCCAGCAGCGTTTTGCTTCCGTCGCGCGTCGGCCGCGTGGAATGGAAGTGCTCGCACGCCCCAGTGGTGCTAGAGTGACTTCAAGAATTCGATCAGGTCGGCCGATTCCTGTTCGGTCAACTCCCCTTCGCCGTTAACCAATTCGGGGCGATGCAAATCATTGATCACACGGCGTAAATCGCGGGCGCGGCCGCTGTGCAACAGCCGAACTTTCCGATAAACCCCGGTCAAGGGAGGCGTATTGTAGCCCTCGTAAACATCCGCCTTCGAGCCAAGCCCCACGTCGTGGATCTTGCCATCGGTGTAGTGCGGTCCATTGTGGCAATCAATGCATGCTGCCTTGCGGCTGTAGAACACCCGCTTGCCACGTTCCGCCGCCTCGCTCAGCGAACCATCGGGACCGCGGAAAGGATTGGGAGGCACAGGAATTGACTGAAGAAAGGCGATCAGCGCTTGTTTGTCTTCTTCACTCGGCTCCGGTCCCTGCATCGTCGAAGTGATTGACTTTTCCATCGCGTCGTTCAGGTTGGTTTGCCATCCATGCCAGGTCCATGGGAATGTCTCGGTCACGTGATGAAGTGGCAACACGGTCTTGAGCGTCATCTCGGTCCCGTCATTCATCGTGTCCATCGGACGCGCGTTGGTTCCGCCTTCTTGGTGACACGAGTGGCAACTGTACCATTGGTCAAGACTACGTTGGCCATCATAAAAGATCTCCATCCCTTTTCGCGCAAGCGTCTTGTGATCCGGTCCGCCCAGCGCAATCTCATCGACGAGTTGTCTTGATGCGAGATCGACCACCTGGACCGAGTTGTTGAGGTAGTTCGCCACGAAGACTGTGCGGTTGTCCGACGCGATACGAATCCCCATCGGCCTCCCACCTACTTCGATCCGATAAAAACGCTCGCGATCGCGTTCCAAGGATCGATCAATCAAATCGCCCGGACCTCCTTGGGCCTCGAAGGGCAAGCCGGGAAGTCGATAAACCAGCAACTCATGAGTGCCCGATGCCGAAGCAACGAGCGTCTGTTGGTCCTCACTGATTTCTAGATCATGCGGATCAGCAACCGCTCGACGCGGCACGTCGAGTGAAATCGCTTCGCGGTACGACGGACCGTTCAAGCGGACACGCCCAATCCGACTCGCCAACACCCAGCCACGGCGAATGTTGCCCACATTGATAGGATTGGTTCGGTAGACCATCCAAGTGAAATAAGCGTACCCGCCATCGGCCGATGTTCGCATTTGACCAAGGTTGGTCCCGTTGGCTAATGGCTCATCGTAAAGCTGCTCACCCGTTTCCGTGTCCAGCACCATGATGTTCGAATCACCACCGTTGCCGACCGCCAAACGCCGACCATCAGGCGATACGGTTAGGTAGCGTGGCCACCTCCCCACCTCGAAGTACCGCAAGACTTCGTAGCGGGCCAGGTCCACCTCGGCAACTTGGCCGGTGGCGACCAGTCCGACATAAGCCTTCTCGCCACGTGGCCCCACGGAGATACCGTGAGGTTCAAATCCCAACGGAATCACCGCCGTTGGTCGCAGGCGGTCGCCATCGATCCGGAAGATGTGCAATTCGCCTGACCACCGCGCGGTGACCAAGACTTGACCACTCTCTAAAACCTCGATGTCAGCCGGGTAGGTTCCACAAGTTTTCTCATCCACGACGACTCGGTCCGCGGTCCGAATCAGAGAAACGCTGTCGGAAACTTGATTGGCCGTGATGATCCACCGTCCGTCCGAAGTCATTGCTAAATCGACTGGGGATCGGTCGACGTCAGCTGGAATCGGCCGCTCCCTTGCGGCGGAAAGCTCGGCTTCACTTCGTTCGGCAGCTAGTGACGGGAAGGTGTAGCTCCAAAAAGCGAGGAGCACGGGGAGCGTGCAACGCGGGGCGATTTGCAAAGCTCTAAATACCATGCGTCGGATCCGATTCTGGCAAAATCAAGAAGAAACAATGGGCTTTTGGTGGCGGACCGCTTTCCGATCCGGCCATCTGTTCGTAGCATACCACGGGGACCAGCCAAGACACGTCCCCACTTGCGTTTCACGTTGTACTACAATCGGCGGTGCTGCCACACGGTGTGGCCTCGCCTTCGATCCTCCCTTTCAAAAGGACATCCCGTGAAGAATCTGTTTGTGTTCAGTCTCGGTTTGGTTGTCGCGATGGCTGTTAGCGGAACTGCCACGGCCGAAGATGTGGTTAAGAGCGGCCCTCAACAAGGCGATCCCCTCGGTGCCTTCTACGTCACGAAGATTGCCGGCGCTGAAGACGACGGTGTCGATGTCGATCAGAACCTCTGCTATCGCTGCAAGAATGGTTCAAGGCCGCAGGTGATCGTCTTCACCCGCTCATCCGATGAGAAGGTTGCTGAGCTCGTGGCTAAGTTGGACAAGGCCGTCGCCGAAAACACTTCGTCGCAGCTTCGCGTTTTTGTCAACATGCTCGGTGAGGACAAGGAAGACGCGACCAAGCAAGCCAAGCAACTTGCTGCCAAGACCAAGGCAAAGCATGTTCCCTTCGTTGTGCCGAACGAATTCGAAAACGGTCCGGATAACTACGGCATCAATTCCAAGGCCGATGTGACCGTAACGTTGGCTAGCGATCTCGGGGTCAAGTCGAGTCACGCGGTGACCAAGGCGAATCAATTGGACGTTGACTCGGTACTGAGCGACATTCAAAAAATCTTGAACTAAGTCGTCGCGACTAGTTTTTTAACGTCTTTGATGGCGGCCTTGCTTCGGCGATCGAAGCAAGGCCGTTTTCTTTTTCCCGCCTTGGTCGCATTTACCCGACAGTCCCTACGATCCGCGCGCTCGCACGAAGCTTTCTGTCGTGAAACTCCAATCTTGTTCAAACCGACACCCTTGTGGATCGATTCCACCCCTGCCAAAAAAAAGGTCCTGTCACAAGAGTCTCGGGAGGGATAGGCGATGAGCCGTAACAACGTAACGCCAGAGGAGTTCGTCCTGGGGGTTTCCTATCCCGAGATCATGGAGCTGCTCGCCGAACTGGGAATGGACGCCAGCTACGAGACAGCAATGCGACTGAAACAACTGGTGCGTATGTTCCGCAATTTTGAAAAAGCAATGGAAATACTTGGAGGCCCCCCGGATTCAAGTCCGGTCAAACTCCGCCGCGCCGGATAGGTTCAAGGTCGTCTGCCCCCTTTTTGTGACGAAGCTTGAGCAAGGAACAGGCCCGAAGGGGCGACAGATCAATCGCCGGTTTCGTCAGAACCCGGGGCTGAATTACACGCTCGAACCAAGGCCCAGCGGGCCGACACAAGGGATGAAGCCGAGAAGAGCGAGCTTTCTAGGGGCTTCACTACCGAGCCCTCCCCGCGAAAAAAGGAGTCAGACGTCATACTGAAAGGAGTCAGACGTCATACTGCCAAAGTGGCGTCACTCGCGAAAGCGATAGCCCACTCCGCGAACGGTTTCGATCAGCTCGGCGGCGTCACCCATCTTCTTTCTCAGCGCCCGAACGTGCACGTCGATTGTCCGGTCAAGCACCATCGTGTCTTCGCCAAGCGCCGCGTCGACAAGCTCGGTTCGACCAAACGCCCGCCCTGGTTGGCGAATCAGCGTCTCGAGCAATTTAAACTCGCTCTTGGTTAATTTCAGCGGGACTTCATTGACGGTGGCCACAAACCGACGCCGATCGACGGTGACGCCGTGATGCGAGAATTGGTCGCTGTCTTGGACGGTCGGTTCGCGTCGACGCAGTAGCGCTTTGAGCCGCTGAAGTAGAACCTTGTAACTTTCGACCGGTTTGACCACGTAGTCGTCGGCACC
>JARFQX010001062.1 GCA_029287555.1 Rubripirellula sp.
ATTGATGAAGGAGCCCCGCGCCTGGATCAGCGTGACATTGCGGCGCTTGGCCAATTGACCGAGACCGCCCGTTAATGAGGAGATGACTTGATCTTTTCGAGCTCGCACCTTATCGATATCGATCTGCGGCTTGGCGTCATAGACAACTCCCCAGTCGTTACGCAGCTCATCCACCTCACTAATCACCTTGGCGACATGCAGCAAGGCCTTGCTGGGGATGCAACCGCGAAGCAGGCAGGTGCCACCGAGCGTCGGTTCCGCCTCGACAATCGTGACCTCCATGCCTTCGTCGGCTGCGAGGAACGCAGCAGCATAACCACCGGGACCACCACCAAGCACAACAACTGGACAATGCATGAAAGACTACCAAGGTGTCAGAGTGAGGAAGGTGACCGAGTCAAGCGAACACCACCGACCCGATCAAGGTGTTTTGTACCGAGACCGCGGAGCATCCCTTCGACACGATCGGCGAGGCGCAATGCAAATCCGAGCATCCCATCACACACAATAGGATTGCCCAACCCCAGCGTGAGCGGAACCAGCGTGAGAGGAACTAGCGTGAGAGGAATTCCACGACGCTGTTGGCGTCCACCGGCAAGCTGATGTCGCTCGGGCCCGGTAAGCCGAGTACCGTCGCTTTCAAGTTCTCGCTATCGAAGGTTACCCAATCGAGGGCGGCGGGTGAGGCGTTGGCAATGACGCCACGGTAAAGGTTCTTGAGATTCTCACGACCGCGGACTTCGACGATGTCTCCGGGACGCAGCAAGTAGTTAGGCTTGGTCACCTTGACGCCATTGACGCGGAAGTGGCCGTGAGCGATTCCCTGGCGCGACTGCGGTCGCGTCTTGGTGAACCCCACTCGACGCACGACGTTGTCCAACCTTCGCTCACACATCAGCAACAACAACTCCCCGGTGTTGCCAGGCTTACGCGAGACCGCCTCAAAGTAGCGCCGCAGTTGCCGCTCTCCGAGCCCGTAGTAATGCTTGATCTTTTGCTTCTCCATCAACGCCGCGCCATAGTTGCTCGGACGGCGGCCGCGTACGTGCATCCCGGGGGGACTGGGGCGACGGTCCAGGGCTCGGGCGGCACCGGCGGTTTCGTAGATCAAGGTTCCAAGTCGACGATTGATCCGTCCTTTGGGGCCTGTATAGCGGGCCATGGCAAATACCTTTCGGCGTCGATGATGACGCGGTTCGAGGGAGCGACTGAGGGGGAAACCCACAGCCAACGTGATCCGCCACGCCGATTCTCTTTGAGGGCGATAACGCCCAAGGCGGCAGGAGCGATCCAACGAGCGGATCGCCGCGGTCACGAATCGATTTCAGGAAGTCCTATGAGTGTCGCGTTCGGGGTCGGTTTTGGCAAGAGGAAGGAGGCCCCCGAAGAGGAGCGGGTGACTCGGTTAACGTGCCCCCGGCGGCCGCCCCAGCCGATGACCCGGGCGGCCGCCCTAAAGTAAGTGTGCGCAATTGTGAATTGCCAGTCGTGCTCGTGCTCAGTCGCTCGCGACGGTGCTCGTGCTCGAATCAATGGGCGCGGCCCTTGCCATTCTTTTCAATTGCGAGCACCGCTTCGCTGAGCACGAGCGCGAGGAGTTCGGTACTGTTCCACAATCGCGCACGCTTATTTAGGCGATGACACGGGCGGGCCGCCCTAGGCGACGGCAGCCGCTTGGGATACCGTGTTTCGCTCCAGGTCGTCGTTCCGGGCGGCCGCACAGGCGACGGTGGGAAGGCACATGGGAAAGATCGACGTTCTTGGAGTAGGTAACGCCCTGGTGGATATTCAGGCGCGGGTCGAGGACGCCCTGCTGCCCGATTTGGGCATTGGCAAGGGGATCATGACCTTGGTCGACGATTCGCGTCAGGCCGACGTCTTGGGAAGCCTGGGCGGACGCCCCCTGCATCGTTGCGCGGGTGGATCGGCGGCAAACACCATCGTTGCCCTGGCCGATTTCGGCGGGTCGGCAGGTTATGTGGGCAAAGTGGGTGATGACGAAGTCGGTCGCTTCTTCCTCAACGAGATGCGCGACCTGGGAATCACCATCGACGTTCAACCAGCCGACGCACCCACCGGAACCTGCGCCGTGTTGATCACCGAAGACGCCCAGCGAACGATGCTGACCAACCTTGGCGCGTCCGCTGCACTGAGTGAATCGGATATCCACGATGGGCTGATTCAGCAAGCCGCGTACGTGTACATCGAAGGTTACCTGCTGACCGGTGAAGCCACCAAGGCAGCCGCCTACAAGGCGATGGATGTGGCCAAGAAGTGCGGCAGCAAAGTCGCTCTGACCGCCTCGGATCCCTTCCTCGTCGACATGATTCGGGACGAGATCTGGGAGTTGATCACCGGGCCGGTCGATCTCTTCTTTTGCAACGAGTTGGAAGCCAAGAGCTTGACGGGTGAGTCCGACCCGATTGCCTGCGCGGCCAAGATTCACGACCATGCCGAGAACGTCGCGTTGACGCTCGGTGAGAAAGGCTCGCTCGTGATGCACGGCGGTGAGGCCTTTCCAATCGAGGGCGTTTCGATCGATGCCGTCGATTCGACTGGTGCTGGAGACATGTACGCTGGAGCGATGTTGTACGGGATCACCCATGGGATGAGCTGGCGTCAGGCGGGACATCTTGCCTCCCACGCGGCAGCCAGAATCGTGATGCAAATGGGTGCGCGGTTGGAGCGGAAGTTTACGGCCGACGAAATCGCCGAGTTTTCCCAAATGGCTTGAGTGAGATGGCTGTTGAAATCAAGGCTAGTTACCACGGGGTGCTTCGTTGCGAAGCCCTGCATGGACCGAGTGGCGCAGCGGTCCAAACCGACGCGCCGACTGACAATGGTGGCCAGGGCGCTTCGTTCTCGCCGACCGATCTGGTGGCCACCGCACTGGGGACCTGTGTGTTGACGATCGTTGGCCTGGTTGCCGAACGACATGGCCTCGACTTGCGCGGTGCCAGCGTGGAGGTGACGAAAGTGATGGTCAGCCAACCGCTGCGCCGGATTGGCTCGCTTCGGACCATCGTCACGATCCCGGGTGGTGCCATCGAGGATTCCACGATGCGACAGCGGATCGAGCAGGCGGCCCGGCAGTGCCCGGTGCATCAAAGCCTGAATCACGAAATCGAGATACCGATCGAGTTCCGCTACCAAGACTAGTGCTTTGTCAGAACTTAAAAATGGGGTTGAACCGGGGTCGGGAAAAGGGGTCAGACACCAAAAGCCGGAACGGCCCTTCGGGTGCTTCGCACTTTTGGTGTCTGACCCCTTTTCCCGGCCACCCAAAATCCAAGGTTTGACAAAGCACTAGG
>JARFQX010000009.1 GCA_029287555.1 Rubripirellula sp.
GCTGATTCCTCCCCGTTCCAAAGTCCGTGGTGAATGTGAGGGCCCCAGAGCAAGCGATAGAACAGCGTCCCCAATTGATAGTGACTGCGGATCGAAGATTTCTTAATGCCGTCGACTGCGATCATGTCTGGGTCTTACCAATGAATTGCACGCTTAATGAAAAAAGTTGCAGGTCGGCTGCATCCAGGCCCATCCAAAGGACCGTGCCGATTCGCTAAGATAACACTTCGGAAGAAGGGAAATGAAACCGCCGAGCCACCAGCGGAGCCTGGTAGCGACCGATGGCTTGTATCGATTCCTTTTGTCCGCGACCCGCATCATTCATCGAGATGCTCTCGAGGCAGGCGGTCGTGATGTGAACCGGCGCCGACTCGACACCTCGCGAGTTACCCATCGACTGGAATCTTGAATACCCTTCGTCGCTTCTTTGAGTCCTTCGAGTTGCCGACGTCGGGCAAGTGGATATTGTTGGCGTCGTTGGTGGGTGCCGCGGCGGGTTGCGTGGCAATCGTCTTTGAGTTGCTCGGACAGGTAGTCGTTCGCTGCACGATGGGCGAATTGGCTGGCTACACGCCCACCCTTGCCAAGGGCGAGCATTCTCTCTTCGAACCGGCGACGACGGAATTCTCGCCCTGGATCATGTTGTGCGTGATGGTCGTGGGTGGACTGGTATCGGGTTGTTTGGTGCAGTTGCTTGCGCCCGAGGCGTCCGGTGCGGGAACCGACGCGGCGATTGACGCCTTTCACCGAGACCGAGGCATGATCCGCGGTCGCGTGGTGTTTGTCAAAACCTTGGCTTCGGCGATTACGTTGGGGACGGGGGGATCGGGTGGCCGCGAGGGGCCGATTGCCCAGATTGGCGCCGGGGTCGGGTCCTGGATCGGCACCCACCTGCACCTGTCACATCGCGATCGCCGGATCATGTTGGCGGCCGGGATGGGAGCGGGGGTCGGAGCGATCTTTCGCGCGCCGCTGGCCGGCGCCGTGTTTGCCGCCGAGATTCTTTACAGCGACGCGGACCTGGAAGCCGATGTGATTGTCCCCGCCGCGACGGCGTCGATCGTGGCGTACGTGCTGTTTTCGCAGATTCTTCCCGACGAGATCCGCTTCATCCCGTTGTTCGGAGAGGAACTGGAGCACTTTTCGACATCGCCCCTTGAGTTGGCTTCCTACTCTTTGTTGGCGATCGTGGTGACGTTAGTCAGCATCCTATATGTCTGGCTTTTTCACCGCACACGGACGTTGTTTCTTGCGAGCGGAATCCGCCCCCATTTATGCCCGGCACTCGGGGCGGGAATTGCCGGGGTCATCGGGATTCTCATGCTTTACCTGTACGACTCGGATCGCCGCGTGCTCGCGGTCTTGGGGACCGGTTATGGAACGTTGCAGATGGCACTGACCGATTCGGCGAGCCTTGGGATCCCGCTGCTGCTGACGATCGCCTTTGCCAAGATCGCGACGACAGCCGCGACGATCGGTTCGGGTGGTTCGGGGGGCGTGTTCGGTCCATCGTTGGTGATCGGTGGTGCCCTCGGTGCCTCGGTCGGCCTGGCCGTTCAAGCGGTGTGGCCGCAAGCCGTTGCCGAGCCCGAAGCCTTCGCGGTGGTTGGCATGGCAGGCTTCTTTGCCGGTGCCGCCCGCGCCCCATTGTCCACGATCATCATGGTTCGCGCATTGACGGGAGACTTCGGGCTGCTCGTCCCCACCATGTTGGTCACGACTTTAAGCTTCGTTGCCAGTCACAAATGGGGACTCTATCTGAAACAGGTGCCTACGCGAATGGATTCAAAAGCTCATCGCGGTGATTTCATCATCGACGTGCTCGAAGGCCTCCACGTCTCGGATGTCTATCGCCACAATCCGAGTATCATGTTGATCAACGAGTCGATGACGCTCGATGACATCGTTCATCGGCTCGCGAAGAACCACCAGCACTACTTTCCGGTCGTCGATTCCGAGGGCCGAATGGTCGGAATCTTCACCGACGACGACGTCCGTTCATACTTGTACGACGATGTGCTGTGGGATCTTGTCGTTGCGAGGGACATCATGATCACAGATGTTGTCAGCGTCGCTCCGCAGGATGACTTGAACACGGCGATGAAGGCCTTCACATCGTTGAATCTGGACGAGTTGCCCGTCATCGATCCGGATCAACCCGGAAGTTTGTTGGGTATGCTTCGCCGCAAAGAAACGATCGCCGCCTACAATCAGCGTGTGATGGAGCACAAACTTGCCAGGGAGGAGACGTGATGGAAGTGACACCTTATCCCCGCCTGTGCTGAGTCCGACGAACCTCTCGAATGGAAGAGTGCTGGAGAGATGAAGTCGAATCTCTTGTCGCGGATGCAAGTGGTGCAAGGCGACATCACGCGAATGGACGTTGATGCGATCGTCAACGCAGCCAAGAAGAACGTTACCGTCAACGGCTCGATGCCGATGATTAATTGCGAGCTGCTTCGAGACTCGCTTCCCCCGCTGGATTGGAACCCACCATGATAAATTGGATGCGCATGGTTTCCCTTACTCCGTCGATGGCCGTTTGTCTTGTCGCAATGCTGTTGGTGATCGACTCAATGGGCCGTTGCGTTTTCGCCCAGCCGCCACCGCAGACGGGATTGATCGCCGAGATCTCGAAGGAGACTCTTTGGCGTAATCGCGATGGTCAAGGCGAGACGTGGTTCCATCCCCGAGTCTGTGCGCTGCCGGGACCGGGCGGGCGGACGACCGTGTTGATGACGTTACAAGTGATTGGCGGTTCCGACTATTTCGGCCCGGTGCATTGGACGATCTCCGAGGACTTGGGGAAGACTTGGACGTCGCCGAGTCCGATCCCTGCCCTGGGACGCGATCCCGTTCCCGGTCGCACCGATGGATTGATGGCGGGGGTGTGCGACGTGACACCTCAATACCATCCACAAACCGGGACCGTGCTCGCGCTCGGCCACGTTGTCTTCTACAAAGGTAAGTATTTCGCCAGGAAAGAACAGCTTGCACGCTATCCGGTCTATGTGACTCGCTCGGAAGATGGCGTGTGGTCGGAACGAAAGATCCTTGGGTGGGACGATCCTCGTGGGGCTTACATCTACTCAAACAATTGTGGCCAGCGAGTGGTGAGGCCAAACGGTGACATCCAAATGTCGTTCACGTTTGGTCCGCAGGCGACCAACCGCATGGTCGCAGGGGTGCACGCCAGCTACGACGGGAAAACGTTGGAAGTCGCTGAGGTCGGGCCAGCCCTGAAGAACGATCATGGCCGCGGACTTCTTGAGCCGAGCGTTACCCGATTTGACGGCAAGTACTGGATCACGATTCGTGCCGAAAACGATCGCGGCTACCTCAGCACGAGCGTCGACGGGCTCCATTGGGAGCCCAAGAAAGCCTGGTCGTGGGATGATGGGACGCCACTTGAAATGTCAACGACCCAGCAGCATTGGCTGACCCACAGTGATGGCCTGTTTCTCGTTTACACCCGCAAGGACTCGTCCAATGCCAATGTGATCCGATGGCGATCGCCCTTGTGGGTGGCCCAGGTCGACACGGATCGCCTCTGCCTGGTGCGATCAACCGAGCGAGTCGTTTTACCAATCGTCGGTGACGGGGTGAATGAGCCCGACAAAGTTGCCTTGATGGGGAACTTCGACGTCACCAACGTCAGCCCGTTCGAATCTTGGGTAACGGTGGGCGAATGGATGCCGCGAGACGGCTATCGCGGAGACGTGCTGCTGGCAAGAATCCGCTGGAACAAACGGAATGAAGTGAGAAGTGAGAAGTGAGAAGTTTGAAGTGAGAAGTTTTCCTTCACTCTTCACCCGGGTATTCGGCGACGTACACGGCTTTGACTTGCGTGTAGTCGGTGAACGTTTCTTCGCAATTGACGCCGGCGCCGGGACCGCCGGAGATGCCTTGGCCGCCGTATGGTAATCCATAAGCGATCGAATTGTGACAATTCACCTGGCACGTGCCATCGCGAAACTGCTTGGCCAACGCCACGCCTCGCTCCGTGTCCTTCGTCCAAACGCTGGCACCCAACCCATAGGGCGATCGGTTCGCCAATGCCAGTGCTTCGTCGCTGTTGGACACCGGACAAATGGTGGCAAAGGCGTGGAAGACTTCCATCGGGTTGCAATCGATTTCCGGTGTGGTTCGATACAGGGCGGGCTTGATGTAGTACCCATCGTGGCCCGCAACCTCGGCTTCGCCGCCCGGGAGAATCGGTTGGCCGCCGCGGGCAACGGTCTCTCGCTGAGCCGCCAAGATTCGTTGTTCCTGGGTTGCGTTGATCACGGCTCCCAATTGCGTTCCCTCTTCCCCCTGGTAGCCAATCTTCAAACCCGCGAAGAATTCACGTTGGGCGTCGATGAAGTCATCGGCGATCTTTTGGTCCACGTAAACCCGATGGATCGTGCAACAGGTTTGTCCGTAATGTTGATTGGTGTAACGTCCAATCATGCGCGCGACGACCCTCGGATCGGCATCTTCCAGAACGATCGCCGAGCCGTTGCCGCCCATCTCTCGTTTCATTCGAGTTCCATGTCGATCGCACGTGCGAAGAATGTGCTGGCCGACACCCGGCGATCCGGTAAAGGAGATGTAGCGGACGCCCGGATGCTCCGCGATGAATTGGCCAGTCAACTCACCCCGTCCGGGAAGCACGTTGACCACACCCGGTGGAAAGCCCGCTTCTTCGGCAAGTTTCGCGATGTACAACGCCGAAAGTGGAGTGTCCTCCGCTGGTTTGATCAGCACACAGTTGCCCGACAGCAGTGCGGGGAACATGAACCAGGCGGTCAGCACGATCGGGTAGTTCCAAGGAATGATTCCCGCCACGACGCCCCACGGCTCGCGGTAGGTGAATCCGCGCACGCCGTCGGCAACGTCCATGCCCGGACCGTCACCCAGCGGGATTCGCCGGGCAACCCCGCAGAAGTACTCCGCACAGGCGCGGATCTGGTCAACGTCTCCTTCGGCCAGTTCCGAGACTTTGCCGCCATCAAGAATTTCGCAGGCTAGCAGCACATCACGGTCACGATCGCAAAGCTCGACCAATTTCTTGACCAGTTCGATCCGCTCTTCGACGGGAAAGTCGCGCCAGCCATTCACCCCGTTTCCAGCAAACGCACGTTGGGCCGCCTTCACCGCCGCGTCGACTTCAGCCGCCCCCATTTCGTAGACCGTCGCCAGCCACTGCGAAGATCCGGGGTCGCAACTCTCGAACGTTGCGTTCATGGTCCCGGGCACCGACTTGCCACCGATGATTCCGCCGAGAGGCTCTCCTCCGTTGCGACAGAACTCCCTGAACTTCGCAGGTGCTTCGAAGCTGGCTGCGGTTAGTGATTGGATTTCGGTAGGAGCGACGGACATGTTTCAACCTGAACAAGTTCGAGGGGGAGGGAGGCAGGAGCGGGACCGCAGCACGGTCGAGGACTGGACCGACCTGCTTTCCGAGCATTTCAGGATAACGCATGCAAGCCGTGCCATTCCAGTCATCCGGGAGATGCCCGTCTTTCCGGAGCTACGTCCCCTCTGGGCAACGCAGTAGCGGATATTTTTATCACACGGCGATGAGCGAGGAAGTCTCTTGCAACGATTGGTGTCTGTCGTCGAAGCATCTCGACGTTGTGCCGTTTTCTTGAATCGCGGAGCGATGACGTTTTCTAGCCTGGGACGCAAGTCCCAGGAATTTGGACATTTTTTGATTCTTCTCCGCACCGATCATTGTCGGTCGACCAAGCAGAATCGCTTCAGTCGTCGGCCAGTCGAGGTGCGGAATGGCCTTGATCTCGAATGGCTTGGATCATTGCCTTCAATCGCTTGACGACGTCGGGATGCATGGAAGCCACGTTGTGCCGTTGCCCGGGATCGTTCGCCAGATCGTAAAGCTCGAACGCTGCATCGTCGTCCTCGGGGTAGTCGTGCCGGCGAAGCCAAGACTTCTCCACGCGACTGACGTAGCCGCTCTTGTCGTCAACCAGCAACCAATCTTCAAAGCGAATCGCGTAGCTTTCCGACCGCGTGTTGTGAATGTGATGGTTGCGAACTGAATCGGACCTGCCTCGCAGGATTGGCGACATGTCGTGAGAGTCATGGGCCGCGTCCTGGGGAAGCGGATGGCCAACGACCGAGGCAAAGGTTGCCATCAGATCAACCTGCGACACCAACGCATCGCTGACCCGTCCAGGCTCAATCACGTCGGGCCAGCGGACCAGGAAGGGAACGTGGTGGCCTCCCTCGTAAATGTCCCGCTTCAATCCACGAAAGGGCGCGGCCGACCAATGATTGAACCGCTCGTCTCGACGATAAGCGTAGCGTTCCGGGCCATTGTCGGCCGTGAACACGACGATGGTGTTGTCGGCGACGCCCGAGCGTTCCAACGCTGCCAACAACTGGCCAACTACGTGATCCGTTTGGACGACGAAATCGCCGTAGGGACCGGCCTGGCTCTTGCCGTCAAACCCATCGTTGGGAATGATCGGGGCGTGCGGACAGGGAAAAGCGAAATACAAAAAGAAGGGCTCGTCCGCTTCCGCTTGCGATTCGATGTATTCGACTCCCTTCCGGGCAAGCGTGGGCAAGACCTGGTAAGGATCCCAGTCGCTGACCATCGGTCCGGGGCGACATTCCCAATTCCCTTCTTTAATCGGTTTCCAAAGACCCGTGTCCATGATGGTATCGGGGGGTGCGACCAGTTTGTCATCTTCGATCCAAGCGTACGGGGGAAAATTGATGACGGAGTCACCGAAGTAGTGGTCAAACCCGTGCGCGAGCGGGCCATCGGGGATCGGACGCGACCAATCGAAGTCGGCCGGTCCGTACCGCTTCTTGGGCTCCGACAAACGGATCGCCTGCCAGTCCCATCCAAGGTGCCACTTTCCGATACAGGCCGTTCGGTAGCCTTCATGGCGTAGCATGGCGGGCATCGTCAGTTGCCCCGGCTTGAAGACCGACTCGCCGAACGCATTGACGATGCCGTGAAAGTCACGCCAGTGATGGCGACCGGTCAACAAAGCGTACCGGCTTGGCGTACAGATTCCCGATGACGAATGGCCGTCGGTAAAGCGGATGCCTTCAGCAGCGAGACGATCGAGATGGGGCGTGGGAATCGCCGAGCGAGGATTCTGGCAACTCAAATCGCCGAAACCAAGGTCATCCGCGTAGAGCAAGAGGATGTTTGGCGGCGACGTGTCGGTGTCGGCAGCGGCCACGTTCTTCGCGGGTGACAGGATCAGCATCGAGAGCCAGGTCGAGAACACGATGAACGAGTGGAGAGCCATGCGACACGAAGGATTATCCGCGGCTTCCAGTCGCGGTGGGTATTGCGGGCGAGTGTTCGTGATCTCGTGGCATTGCTGTGACATGACATGCTCCGTGGGGTCTCGCGCTCATCGGGCGTCCGGAAACTGGCTGCGACATACGCTACCGCAGAATGGGCACTTGATGGGTCTCGGACACCTCCTTCCATGCACGAAACGAACAACCTTTTTCCAACGAGCACTTCGTTGACGCACAGGCTGGTTGGCTGCGGGAACGCTTTTCAGTGACGTCGAATGAGGGCGATGTCGCATCAGCAACCCCACCCTCCGACCAAGAGGTGTGCCACGTGCGGACGACCATTTGCTTGGCGAAAGAAGTGGACGAAGGTCTGGGATCAGGTCAAGTACTGCTCCGCTGCTTGTCGCAGGAAGTCAAGGCAGTCAACCGGTCGAAGCGGATGAGCTGGATCGCCGGCGATGCCTTGCTGGTTCGTCGTTTCGCTCGGCCGCGATCGGGCAGCAACCATCGCCGCAGATCTTGCCTCCGGCCGGCAGTTGGCATCCCAAATTGAGCGGGAAACCTGCCCTGACGGAATTACGCGCAGCGTGCGCCTTGCGTAAGCTCTGCGTAAATGCTAGAAAGGCTGCTCTTGTTATTTGCAGTGTTCATTCCCGAGCGAGGTGAGGAGTCTCGATGCCCTATTTGATGGTGAATTTGGATGATTTCGGTGACATGCAGCGATCGATGCGGCAGCTGCGTCGAAGGCTGCGATGGCAAGCCCGCGGTGGCCAGGGGCCGTGCGGTGCCGGGGGAGGCCCCGGCGGGCAAGCGGCCGATCGAACGCCCTTGAAGCAGAAGCTGATGCGGATCAAGCAGCGTGGCGTGTGGCGTTTTCTGGTGGGGATTGCGCGACTGGATGAGACCCCGCGGTCCCTGGCAGAGATCGACGATGCCCTTGATCTGCCCCGAAACAAGATGCGATCCACCAAGGCGATCTTTGCCAAACTCGAGAATCGCCTCGACCTGCGTTTCTTGAAGCTAGCCGAGGATGCGGGCGAGGATGAAGCGGGAAATCCGCGCTACGTGATGCCCAAAAGGATTCGTCGCAAAGTTCTTGAGTTAGCCGATGAGTGAAAATCCTGGGAGGATGGTCAACGTTACACGGAACACAGGCCCTCCCCGCGCCTAGGCTCGACCCTCCCGGCGGGCAAAGCCGTGGCGGATATTCTCATCACTCGGCGATGAGCGAGGAAGTCTCTTGCAACGATTGGCGTCCCCCGTCGAAGCATCTCGAAGTTGTGCAATTTTCTTGAATCGCGAAGCGATGACGTTTTCTAGCCTGGGACGCAAGTCCCAGGAATTCGGACGTTTTTGTTTTGTCCGCAGGGCCGATTGAGCACGAGCACGAGCACGAGCACGAGGGCCGAAAACGATCAATCCTTTTCAGTTTCGTTTTGTGCGTTGGCCGGGGTATTGTCTTCGTACTTGGCCTCGGGAATCGACTCATCGTCTCGGGATGCCAGCACGCTGTAATC
>JARFQX010000047.1 GCA_029287555.1 Rubripirellula sp.
CATATAGAGAGGAGTCCCGACCAGCGCCTGAAAACTTGTGTAAACGGTGTGGTCCGTGAGACTGGTGCTGAGCGCCTTGGCGACCCCGAAGTCGATCACCTTGGGAACCGCCTTCCCGTCTATCTCGGTGAGGGTAGCCACGCCGAAGTCGATGACTTTTGGAACGGGTTTCTGATCGTACAGAGTAACTCACCGCAGGTCGCGAGGTACCGACCCTCGGGATGAACGGACAAACTACTGTGCGCATTAACGTAGGGCTCCTCAAATTGGCTCCAGTCGTGTGCATGCCAGTGATACAACTCGGTTCCGCTTCTGGCATCCCAAATGAATGCATCGCCCTCTGCCGATACACCTGCAAGCCAATCTCGCGATTCCACGAAGACTAGTGCCACGATGCGTTGGCCAACTTCCATCTCGCAATGACTGGCCCCTGTCGGCCGCCAGATTCGGACCAAATCTTTTTCCGGATCTCGATGAACGGTCGCGACGAGCTGACTCTTGGAGATTGCGACTGCTGGATCGACCGATTCGGCAATTTTCCACTTTCGCTGAATCTCCCAATACTTGCGTGGCCAGACTGCCACTTCGTTGTCGCGACCACCGGCAAAGATTCGATCGCTATTTGGTGTCAGCAATACAGAATTGACGAAATCCCCCTGGATCAACCGACCGATTAAGTTCAGATCATGGTCGAAGACCAAAACCCTAAAATCAGCAGTGCCAATCGCGATCAGTTTGTCTTGAACGGAAACACACGTGGCGCGAACATCAAGAGTTTTCAACGCTTGTTGATCACTGGATTCGTCTATCGCCAGCAACTCAACGCCATCCTCACCTCCCACGAGGAGCTTTTGGTTACCTACAAATGCCAATGCATTAATCCAGTCATCGTTGCCTCGCTTGATTGGTCTCAATGGATTGAGTTGAGAGTCGAATAATGCGACTGACTGATCGAGCGCAACAGCGACAGTTTGCTTGTCTGGAGAAACGGCAATGCACGCACGCCAAAGCCCATCGTCTTCGACTACCTGCTGAGTTGATACTGGATCCAGTTTCGACGTGGAATACATTTGCAGTCGCCCGTCACTGAAACAGATAAGGCGTTCGTTGTCTATAAACACGAGATCGCGAGCGGACGAATTTGACTCAACCGTGGTTTGCTGATGAGTTCCTTCGTCCAGATTTAGAACACTTAGCGGTCGCGCCCTGCCAATAAGGGCCAGGTACTTGCCGTCCGGCGAAAACGCAACTGTGTCACCCCGCAGCTCCTCATTAGACTCGCTCGCGCCAGTTCGGAGGTCGATCAATTCGACCTGGTTATCTATGTACGCAACCGCCATTTTCTGCTTGCCAAGGGAAATGCTGGTTACGGCCTTTTTGTTTGAAGACTGGGCGACGCGCCTCAGTCCATCAAAATCCAAGAATCTTGAGCAAAGATACGGCAGGACAAACCCAGATTTCGAGTCGTCCAAACGATCACGATGCCTGCCGGCCAGTTCCAGAAAGTGGCTGCGATTACCTTCGTTTAACGCATTAAGCGCCAGTTTCATGTCTCCCCGAAAAACCTGATCCTGCAGGTATCCACGGCCCACGAGTAGTAACAGAATAACCGCCGTGACCGCTGTCAGAAAAGCTGCGGCGAGTCGTGAAGCTGGCCGGTTTCGCTGTGACCAGCGCCACGCTCGTTCGAGGCGGCCAACCGGTCGTGCGTTGATCGGATGACCATCTAGAAAACGCCGCAAGTCATCGCGCAAGAGCGCAGCATTGGAATATCGCTTCGATGGCTCTTTCTCCAAACACTTCAAACAAATCGTTTCAAGATCCTTGGGAATTGCCGCGCTCAGCTTTTTAGGGCTGGGCGGATCTTCTGTCAGCAACTGGTGAATCAGCATCCGCACGTTGCCGCGGAACGGGCGTTCGCCGGTGAGCAATTCAAAGAGGATGACACCCAGGGAGTAGATGTCGCTGCGCGCGTCGGCTTTATGTGCATCGCCACGGGCTGCTTCTGGGGACAAGTAAGCCGGAGTCCCTAAGACTTGGCCGTCGACAGTCATGGTGACTTCGCCCGCGTCACGTTTGGCGAGGCCGAAGTCCATCAGGTGAACCTTGTCTTCGCGGTCGAGCATTAGGTTGCCGGGTTTCAGGTCCCGGTGAGTGACTCCCTTGTCATGGGCATGCTGCAGCGCGTCGGCGATCCGCGAGCAGAGCTCGGCTGCTTCGCGTGGCGTCGGTCGGTGGCCTGAGAGCCAATCGGTCAGCGTCACGCCTTCAACGAAGTCGGTGACGATGTAGATCGTGTCGTCTTCGCGGCCGACCTCGTGAACGCTGACAATCCCCGGATGATTAAGCTGGGCAGCAGTGCGAGCTTCCCGGAGGAACTTCTCCGACTCGTCCGGCGTCAACTGGCCCTTGCGCGGAATCTTAATTGCGACGTCGCGGTCAAGCTCCGTGTCTCGTGCCCGCCAAACGACGCCGAAGGCTCCAGCCCCTAGTTGCTCGATCAGCTCGAAGTGAGCAATTCGGCGACTACGGCCGGGCGCATCGTCTTTTGTTTCCTCAGTCCCCACCAAACTGAAGCTACTGCCGCACGACGGGCAGTCCACCTCATCCAGCGCACTTTCATCGGTCAGCTCGATAGGGCTTCGACAATGGGGACAACGAACTTGCATCGCGTAAGCACGACCTTGTTGGTTTTGATGACATTCAATCCGACCGGCAATTATTCCAGGTGCTTCGCTATTACATGGCACAAATGGCGGCGTTCCAATTCCTGAGCGCGGTCTTTCTCGAAAATCTTCTCAAAGGGAACCTGCGCAGCGAGCTGGGCTCCCCATGGCTCTGTTGATGAGAAAAAAGCAATGACCACGTCGGAACTTGGGTTCATGTAACAGAATTGACCATACGCTCCCGCAGCCGCGATGGCGCCGCCGTTCTCTCGATGGTGATAGAAGAAGCTGCGATATCCTGTTCCGGGAGGAAAGAGGTCACCCGTCAATTCGGAATTCGCCAAGCGATCGACACTGGCGTTCTCCTGAATGTCATCAAAGAAATCCGCTGGCAAGATCGGGTTTCCGTTGAATTGTCCCTTGTTAAGGCACATCAAGCCCCACCGAGCAAGGTCGCGCAGGCAGCAGGCGAGGTGGTGCGTGAAATGACCCAGCGGATCACAGACGGCATCCAGGTCGAACTCACAGCCCAGTGGGCCCCAGATGCGTTCGCTCAGTATGTCTGCAAAGCGTTGGCCAGTCACCTTTTCGGCTGCCCAAACGAGCACGGCTGGGTCCGACTCCTTGTATCGCATCCCTTTGCCATGCGGCCTTTCCTCCTCGGCTTTGAGCTTTGGGATGAAGTTGTAATCACCGACCGGCCCTTCGAGCTCCTCTGCGACGGGACTGATGGCCTTCTCATGAGCCGCAACTTCGGGCTCATCACCCGCATAGCGGTAGAGCACACCCGATTCCATATCAAGGATCTGCCGAATCGTAGCGCCCGCATAGGCGGTGTCCTTCAGCTCTGGCACATATCGCTCAATCTCCTGATCCGGTTTCAGAAGATCGCCGAGTAGCGTCGCGATTGCCGTCGACACGAAGGACTTGTTGATCGAAAAAAGCATGTGAGGAGTCTCGGGCCGCATCCCGTGAAAGTATTCCTCGCACAGGATCTTTCCTTGGTGAACAACGATGAAGGCGTCCATGGATAAGGCTCGTACCTGTTCGCCAATCGTCGTCTTTTCACCTTTGGAGTCTTGAAATTCCAAGCCAACGATGTCCTGATGTTTTCGGGGCAGGACAAAGACAGGCTGGTCGCCGCGACTGATGCGCTGGGTCGGAAACAATTCGCGATAGTGCTGCATGGCCCAGCGCAGCTTTTCCTGCGAATCCTCCTGATTCTCCCTCGTCACCAGGTTCTCCGGCGATGGCGGGAAGCCGCTCATGACTTCACTTTTCCAAGGATGGATCACCACGCCATCATTGGACTGAACGCTGCTTTCGCTCTGCAGCGACGGAGTGTCTTGACTGTAGCTCGTATTCGCTGCGCATCCACTCGCTGCGAGACCAACGCCCCCGACCGTCGTGAAAAAGTGTCTTCGATACATTTTTGGCACCTTTCAACTGAAGTCTGATGGCTTCAATCTTAACGCCTGAGCGACCAGCTCGCAGGTTGTGACTAATAGCATATCCTGCGAGACGACGCTCAACGCGAGGTTGCTTTTCTGTCGATTGTCGGCTCCCGGACATCGTCCCCTAAATACGGCCAATCTCTTGCTTCCCGCAATCTGGTCAGAATTGCATTCGCGTGTATCGACGACCACTGATCTCCGGACTCGCTGGCGACTTTGTCAAGCAACTGCATTGCACGTTCGACCTTTCGCTCACCAATGAGTCTCAGGCCAGCGCACAATCTTACAAAGCCAGTCTCGACGATACCTTGGCTTGCGCAAGCTTCGATCATTTGTTTTTCGTTGATCCGTCCCCGGAAATACTCGTTCAGTACGAGTGAGGTTTCTTTAGGTACGGACGCGCGGTGGTTGGTAAAACCAAATCCCTGGCTGGCGTAGGCATGCACGTCGTGTCCGAGTAAAGCCAGCACTGCTGCCACGTAAAAATCCACAGGTTCACCCGGTGATATCAACTTCGTCCGTATACGGCGTATTGAGTCTCGTCGCATTTGTGGATCGGAGGCGCTCAAAAGGCACTCGGCAAGCACGGCGTATGGTTCGGTACTCGGATCTAGTTCCCGATCAACCGTCGGTGTCGTACCATACTGAAAATGAAAGGTGAGATAGTCATCCATAAGGAAACCTCGTAAACCGCACTTCTGAGCCTGCTCCCACGCCTGGGCTTCCTTTGCGAAGCCTAGTGCACAATTCCCATAAAAGAGTGCTCGGTACCGGTGTCCCGCTGCCCAGTTAAGCGGTTCGAGCTGCCTTGCCGCAGCTTCTCCCTCGCGGATATGTTCTGGGATTTCATCGGTCCAGCCCTTCTGTCGGCATAGTCTTACCGCAAAGCCATGAGCGGTCATCTTTAAAAAGGTAGCCATTGGATTGCCGGGAATTTCTTCTAACGCGATTCTGGAATCGTGGATTGCCTGATCAATCGCATTCATGTCCGAATACTGAAGGCCTTTATGAAGCATGACTTCGGCCCGAACCAACCGAGCAACTGGAGAATACGGCTGTTCTGCGAGAAACTGCTCAATCTTGTCAATTGTCTCCAGGGTCTGTGACCGGTCGTACATATTGGCTTGAATGGCATAGAGCTCATTCACAAGCCCATCCGCGCTCATCTTATTGGCTTCTTCAAGCTCCTCTCGGTAAGGTTCGGCGAGCCCACGATAAAGATAGGTTAGTGCGAGCATCATTCTGGCGGCCAAGAACTCACGATCCGATCGGCAGGCCTCCGCAAAACGCTGAAAAGCCTCCTCAATATTTCCATCAAAAAACTCTAAGTGACCGACGATAAATGGCTCCCAGGCACGCTGCGAAGGATCTCGTACAAGCTGCCGTGCTACCCGTGTTGCCTCGGCACGTCGTCCACTCATCGCGAGCGTGGTTGCTCTCAGTTTTTGTTCGTCCTGCAACTCAGCGAGTATTTCGTTGGCTTCTTTTTCCCGTTGCAGTGCGGCCTGTTCTGCAGCAATGGCAGCATCCCGCAGTTGCTGTTGAACCTGTGCCTCGCGCCGGTAGAAGGTCAAGCCAGCGCACAAGAATGCAAACGTTAAACTGACCACAACAACAGCTGCGCGGTTCCGTCTCACAAACTTTGCCATTCGATAAGCAACCGTCGGCGGTCGCGCCTCCACCGGCTCATTTGCCAAATGCCTACCAACATCAGCTGCGAAGGCGTCGGCTGTCTTGTACCTTCGGTTTCGATCCTTTTCCAAAGCCTTCATCACAATCCAGTCAAGGTCTCCACGAACGAGCCGACCTAAGTCAGCAGGCCCCGTACCTCGACACTCGCTAACTCGTGTTGACGTTTCGCCGAGTGAGCTGATCCGGTTACTGGGACGTGGTGGTTCGGTTTCGCGGATCCGACGCAGTATTTCGTCCTGGGCTGCTTGCCGGAGTTCCTCCGGGCTGAGTGGCGTGGTGCCGGTTAGCAGCTCGTACAGCAGAATGCCCATTGAATAGACGTCGCTGCTGGTATCCACGTCGACACCGCTGAGCTGTGTTTGCTCGGGGCTCATGTAGAGCGGCGTTCCGACCAAGGCTTGAAAACTGGTGTAGATCGTGCGGTCGGTAAGATTGGCACCGAGCGCTTTGGCCACCCCAAAGTCGATGACTTTGGGCACGGGCTTGCCGTCAATTTCGGTGACAAGGATGTTCGAGGGCTTGATATCGCGGTGGACCACGCCCTTTTGATGCGCATGCTGAACGGCGTTGCAAATCTTGGAGAACAACTCCAGTCGCTGATTGATTGTTAGCCTCTTTTCGTCGCAATACTCGGTGATCGTTTTCCCCTGGATCAATTCCATGACGAAGTAAGGATGACCTTGGTCGGTGGTACCCGCGTCCAGCACCTTTGCAATATTCGGGTGGTTCATCAGTGCCAAGGCATTGCGTTCCGCGTCGAACCTGGCCAACACAGCGTTGGAGTCCATGCCAGGCTTGATCACCTTGAGCGCTACCTTGCGTCGGAGAGGCTTCTCCTGTTCGGCGACGAAGACCACTCCCATCCCGCCCTCGCCAATCTGTTCACGAAGCGTGTAACGTCCAATTGTCTGTCCGATCTTTTCGGTGATCTGGTTCACCTCGACCGTTGGCGGCAGGCCCTGAGGCGGTGACTCCAGAAAACTCGCCTCTTCGTCGTGGAGCTTGAGCAGCTCGTTGATTCGTGATTTCAGTGCCGGGTCGCTCTCACAAGCCTGATCGACATAATCTCTCCGTGTCGCGGCATCCTCGATGCGTCTGGCAATGTCGAAAACGACTTCTTCGCTCAGCTCGGCTCGACTCATGGGGTTTCCCTGTCTGGAGGGCCTGGAAGATGGATCTATCCACCAATGCGGAATTCTTCCGCCAGTTCCCTACGCGAAAAGAAATCCAGGCAGAAAAACTTCAGATCCCAGAGATTCTAACTGGATTCCCCGTCGATCTTCTGCATCTCGGAGCGCAACCA
>JARFQX010000054.1 GCA_029287555.1 Rubripirellula sp.
ACCCGCAGCACAGGTGTTGGGACTTGGACCGACCAACCGGAGTGAACGACATACGCATTGCGTAACGTGCATCGGTGATCTACACCGACCGCACGTACTGCGATTCCTTCGTGCGTCGGTTGCATCGACCGAGGCGTCGAAGCATTCAGCAAGAACCGCGTCGGTGTCCGGCTCCCAAAGACACCGACGCGCCGAAAAGGTCCCAAACCAAGGTGCTCCGGCTGCCGACGCGGGGAGAGTCAGTCGAGGGCGGCGGCGAGGCCGTTTTGGATTGATTTTTTGTGCGGGGGTGCGGAGCCGAAGCGGTCTCCGCATTGGCAATGAAATGTCCTGCCCGTGCCGTGCTGGAGCACTGTCAGGCGGGTTCCGGATTTTCGTGCTTTGGCAATCTCCTTCACGCTGATCTCTTCGGGTGCTCCGTAGTCACAACCCAGGCATCGATTGCGATTCTCTGGTGGCCGGGGTTCGGCGCCATGCTCCTGGGAATCACGTAGCTTGATGACGAATTCTTCCAGTGACCGAAGTGTCTTCTCTCGCAATGCCGGTGTGATTCTTACGGCAAGTCCCTTCGGGGAGTCGGTCGGGAAGACCAGTCCAAACGGTACTTCGAGATGGCCCGATGATTCGAGAAGCATCGCATAGGCGACCAGTCGAATGATGTATTTGGGATAGAGTTCCCCGTCGGCGGCGCCGAGTTTGTCGCCGCCGGCGCGAATGACGGGAATCCGAACGCTGGCTTTTTCCAAAACACGCCACGGACATCCTTCGATCGGATGCTCGGGATGTCGAAACGGTTGCTGGTAATTCACCGGCTCGTACCCGGCGCCCAGCATCGACCACCAATTGACTGCTTGGATTCCGGTTACCGAGCGATCGGGCTCGTACGATTCGGCGACGATGGCCGCGCGGCGACGAAGTGCAAGTTGCATGATCTCCGTCAACTTCGCTGCCAACCAACCGACATACAACAGTCCCGAAATCATGGCGGGATAAAAAATCGACCGTAACTGACGCTCAACTCCAATGATCAAGAACGTGACGATGCCGACTACGATGACCGTCGAGTAAATGATCGCCCACACCCGTTTCGATAATTCAGCTTCGATCTGCTCTCTGCTGAAGTTCGGCAGGTAGGTCAGCCGTGGCAGCGCTTCGTCGATATCCCGGTCTTCACCCGTCTCCATCGCCAGAATCGCGGATCGGGGACAATAGAGATATTGTCCGAGTGCATGAACACTGACGAACTGTCGGACTCGCGTTCTCGCAGGCTTGGCATGCTTCGGCGGATGATTGGTGCGGCCGTTGTGTATTGCCGCCGGCCGGATCTCGGTGGGATTGTTGTCGTGGGCTTTCGCAGCGACCTGTGGCGGATGCTCGGCAACCATGACCGTCCGTTCCCCGCCGCTTCCGTCACCTGCAACTGCGACACGTGCAGTTTCCACCTCCGGCGTCCGCTCGGTTCGCTTGGTTTGTCCTCCACGCGACCGCGTCTTCTTCCGCTTTCGCGGACGCCGAGGAACACCCATCAATTCCGAGTAGAACGGCTCGAGGTCATCCTGATCAAAGAAGTACTCGAAGACCGTTCCATTCATGACCACGCCTTGAAAGATTTTAGGATCGGTTTCATGCCTCCCGGTCGGGCTGATGGAGTGATCGCAAGCGACTGTTCTACGATGTCGCGTACACAAGTTGGGATTTGCACGCCGCTTAGGCACTCTTTTCCCCGCTGCGGGAGTTCGCCCGTGGCCGCGTGAACGAAGACGCGAGCCCAACTGTAAATGTCGGCCCGCGCATCGATGGGCGCATTGCCAGTCACCTCGATCGCCCGATACGGATCGTCCGGCCACTCGGATGGCGAAACGGTCGGTTGGGTTTCATCTAGTTTCGCCATTTCCATGTCGGTTAGGATGGGCAGGTCATTGCGCTCGCGTAGCAGCACAGATTCAGGTGATAGCTCGCGTCGGATGATTCCTGCTCCGTGCAATGCCGCGAGGCCGCGTGCAATTCCACTCATGACAATTCGTAACTCGTAGTCACCAAGCGGACCCTCCTCGAGCCGATGGTCGAGCGTGATTCCGTCCTCCCAGCGATCCAGTACCCACCACAATCCATCGACATTCGCCACGGTGATGTTGTTTGCGATATGAGAATGGGCTCCGATTCGCTCGCACACCTCCGTATGCCGGAACAGATACTGTTCGGCCTGGCATTTCTCCTTGTCGATAAGGTGCCGCAGTTCGTAGCATTTGCCTCGCGCGTATCGACCACGCAGAAACCGATGGCGGAGCTTGACGAGCTGGTATTGCAGCCCATTTGACGTTTCATTCCATGCGCTCAAGTATTGATCGACATCCCATTCCAAAACTGCTCCTGTTGCCGATTGTTCCATCGGAATTCCCATCGCCCGCAGCTCGTCCGGATGCAACACCTCCGTCGGATCTTCCACTCCAAACGCAAGCTCGACCGCGATCGCGAGAGACTTCAAAAAGACCGGTTCGCCTCGAAGGACCTTGTTGACGGTTGTTCGGTCGAGTCCCGTCGTTGCGATCACGTCCTTCACGGTCATCCCTGCCGCAACTCGTAACCGTGTCATCTTCTGCGGATCGGCACGGAACTCGCGCTGCTCAAGTTTCATGTTGCACCTCGGAGCAGGCATCTTCCAGCATCGGCTTTCCCAGGGCGTCCACGCTGATCCGAACTCGCTCGCGACCTTCTTCCCGTGCTTTTAGCAACAGGTCTCCCAGCTTGGAATCAACAACGCGGGCAAGTTCGCGAGTGTCTTTAGCAACGTCGCCTAGCTCCATGATTTCGTAGACGAGCTCCGGCTGGATGTGTTCGATTTCGACGCCGTAGTCTTTGGCGGTATTGGCAATCTTCAGAGCCGCAATTTCTGCATTGACCACGCCTTCAAGAGGTCGGAAGACGTAGATTTGGTCGAAGCGGCTTACAATCTCCGGTCGAAACGTCTGAGCATCCTTTAATAGGCCGCGCACTGCATTGCCCAACTCAAATGGGTCGTCGAATTGATCGGAAAGCTTTCCGATTTCTTCATGCTGAGCGTTGCTGGTCAAGACAATCAGCGACTGTGTGAAGTCGGCCGTCTTGTTTGATCCCTGTTCAGTCAAGCGGCCTTCTCCCATCAGGGAAAGCAACAGATCGAAGATTCCGGCATACGCCTTTTCGATCTCGTCAAACAACACGAGCCGCTTGGGGTTGGACAACATTGGTCGCGTGAGTTGGCCGCCTTGGGATGCCCCGACGTAGCCTGTTGGCGTGCCGATCAAACGCGTCTTGCCTTCCGCCCCCGAGAATTCGCTACAGTCGAAACGCAGCATGTTCTTCTCGTCATCAAAAAGGTACTCGGCCAGGGCCTTGGCAAGCTCTGTCTTGCCCGTCGCGGGCGGACCGACCAGAAGCAGGCTGGCAATTGGATTGCCGCGCCGCTCTTTGCCCCATTGCAGTCGGATGAACCGACAGAGATCGTCGATTACATGATCCTGTCCCCGCACACGCTGCTTGAGCGTCCGCCTCATCTCAGCCTCATTGATGATCCGCGACTTTCCCTGCCGGCGCTGGGCTAGCATCTCAAAAAGCCGATCGCGATCCGTGATTTGAAGGGGATCCATGGTTCACCTCTCGAACGATTGCGGAGTTGACGTCGCCGGTCCTTGAACCCGTAGCGACAACAGCTGCTGGCCAGCATCCGATGCAGCGATCAATGGCTGTCGAAGAAGCCGCTTCACCTGTTGAGGTGCGAGTCCGAATCCATTGGCGTCATCGTACTGAACGACTAGGGTTGCAAGGATTTCCGGGTCGACATGAGCCAATTCGATGTCGTGGGCTTTGCACTCTTGTTTCATCAGCAATGCATACACTTCTGCTCGGGTCTCATCTGTCGGTTTACTCAATGCGAAGATTCCGGTCAGCGAACCCAGCAGCTTGTGGTCGAGAGGAGTTTCCTGAGCAAGAGCCGCAAGAGCTCGTTGCTGCCATTCTGCGTTTGAGAACTGCACATCGAGAAACGTCGAGAAGTCACGCGTACATGAGGTTGTCGACATGACGATCAACGCGTTGCTGAAAGACGTTTCTCGGTCGCAATGTGTCGATCCCAGCTTTCCGTGCTGGATGACCTCAGAAAGAACGTCTTGCACATCAGGCGTGCTTTGTTCAATGTGCTCGACAAACACAATGCAATCCGGCCGAGCATTAACGCTGGAGAGCAGTTCTCCTTCGCCAGATTGATCACCGATTAGAGTGGCGACCGTCACTTTGGCACCGTCGAACATCTCAATTGCCCCATCGCGGTACATGAGTCGCGCGAGCACGCGTGTCAGGTATCGTTTGCCGATTCCCTCGTCCCCGACGAGCAGGAAGGACGCGAGGGCTCCTTCGCGCCTTGTCGATCGTTTTCGACGCTGCAACGCATGGTTCTCGTGAGTCTTCACGAGCATCTCATCGATGATCGATTCGTGGCCTCGGACAAACTGCTTGGCCCGATGCGCTGCTGTCTGGAAATCTCGGCGTGTCTGCAAAAGCTGCGTTCGACCTGTGTCTGTGGAACCATCTCCGCCAGGAATCTGATCACCGGAGAAGAAGCAAACAAGTCGGACGTACTTCTCGATTGGCCACCGACGGATTTGACGTTCGACTGACGCGGGGCGCGCCCTCAAAATCCAGACAGTAGTGGCATTGATCGCCGCAAATGTCATCAGCGCGAGCGGCAGCAGCCAGAAGATTCGACCGAGTTGGGCATAGATCATCCAAACGATGAGGCCAATCATCACCGATTGCAGTAGTTTCCACATAAGGAGTCTCGCTCTTGAGGGTTACGACAGTAGGTAGAGGACGCCGATTGCCGCGAACACGACGTTGAGACGAAAGAACAAACAGTCGTTCCAGATTGAGGGCAAAGACGCAGGCTTTCCGGAATTCATTTCACTATGACTCCCAGTCGATGGTCTTGACCTTCGCTCATCGATCCGCTGTAGAAATCTCCGCGGCTAGTTCGAAACCCGACGGTAATGCCACCACCACCATCGGCAACGCCACGAATCGTCAGCGAGTTGACTCCCTGATGAAGCGGTACCGAAACAGTCGAACCTTGATGCGTGATCGGAATGGTCGAGAACGGAACGTCATTCACCAAAACCTCGACAATGTCGCCGTCCTCCGCACAACAGTCGAACAAAAAGATTTCGAACAGCTCGTTTCCTCGATCCCGCAATGCCCCGAGGAGAGCAGTGTTAGTAGCCAGATCAGGAGGTTGGGCAGACGAGTGTGACGCCACTCCTTGTTGCGCTGCTTCCAGTAATTGATTCGCTGACTGTACGTCTCGG
>JARFQX010000057.1 GCA_029287555.1 Rubripirellula sp.
CGTTTGCGCATTCGTTCTCGCTCATGTTTCCACTCCAAGATGGGATCAATTTCCGGATCGTCCTCAAGTTCTTGAACGGAATCGCACGCGTTGGCAAAGGCCGAGAAAGCCATGCCCATCGTACTGATGATCGGGATCAGCATCGCGCCAACAAACAGCTTCCCCCAGATTCCGGTCGGGGAGGCATCGCCATATCCAACGGTCGTTGCGGTGACCACCGTGAACCATGCTCCGTCGAGGAGGCTTCCAAATTTATCCGGTTGCTCCTTGTACTCCAGGTTCAAACAGACCACGGCGAAAAACAGCCAGACGATTCCAAGCGAGAATGCGATTCCCTTCATGTTGTGATACGCCCGGTAGAATTTGAGCGCCGTCAACTGCAGGGTCCTGCTGTAACGAAAGAACTTGAGCAGACGGAAGATTCGCAACGAGCGAACGATGCCAAGCATCGAGGCGGGCACAAAAAAGCCAACCCAAAAAGGCACAATGCAAATCAAGTCGATTGCGCCCCAAATGTTCATCGGATACGACGTGTCCGGCGCGTCATGAAACGAAGGGTTGCTCCGCCACCATCGCACGAAGAACTCCACCGTAAAGAAGCCGGCGATCATGCGCTCAGACCATAGGAATATACGAGGGGACTCATAGCTGTTGTCCCAATGATTACGCAGGCTCATTTCCCCTTCGATCAAATACAAGGCAACACTGATGACGACCAGCGGCTTTGCGAATCGGTCGATAAAGTGAATGACTGCGTTAACGCGTTGTTCCCTAGGTTTTGACATGATCCTCCTATGCGGTACTGCTCAATGAGCGTGATCTTTCTCGAATCCCTTGCGTGATGCTTCAACGGTGTGATCCGTGGTGGCCGGTAGATTCGACGGTCGCTTGCCCGGGCCTGGAAATTATTGCCCTTTGCTTGTTGGCATCAACGTGCCGTCGCATGGGTGGCGATTACTCAGCCTCCGCCATGAGCTTCGCGACTTCCTCGTCCACGTCCGCATCGCCGCTCCCGTACTTCTCTTCGAGGTCTTCGGTATCGTCGGTGTGCAGCTCCTCCCAAGCCTCGGCGTCACTTTCGGCGCTGCGCACGGCGTTCTCGAGATTATCGAGCGGGACAGCGGGCCGTCGCCCAGACCACGGGCACCGGCAGCGAGGTTCGTGCGGAGCTTGGCCGAGGACAGGCGCGCCGATAGGACGGCTGTGTTGCTCTTGGCTTTCGCGATCTTGTTGCGAGCCTTCCCGAGTTGGGCACGCAGCTCGGCGATCGTTTTATCGTTCGCCAAGATGTCCTTCGCGTACTGTTCCACTTCAACCTGGGCGGTTTGCTTTTTCGTGACGCACGATTGAACGTCATGGCGATTACCAGCAGCGGCTGCTTTCCTGGCCAGGCCTTCCCACTTCTTGATCTCCTCGGCTGAGTCTTGGCGGTCTCTCTTGAGGTTGTTGTTCGCCTTCATGAGAGCCTGAATCTTGGATTCGAATTCTTTGATTTGCGTCTCCGAATCCTCGATGTCATACTTCGCGTCACGGACTGGATCGCTAATCGATTCCGCGGCTTCGTCTTTCTTTTCGCGGAACCAATTCCCAATTGCTCTCGTTAAGCTTGCCATTTCGTTTGACTCCCGTGTTTGTTTCTGGATGTTTGAAGAACGAACAAAGGCCCCTCGGGAAGGCTCCTAGGCTGGGGGCATTGCTGCTTCGCTGCATCCTGCCTCAAGAACCTCACGGCTTCCGACGAGCGCTGTGATCATCGCCTGCATCGCGGATTCCAGTTCGGGCTTCTCGAAATCGCCGAGCGGAATGTGATCGACGAGCGTCACAACATATTGCGACGTGTCTTGGATCGTCGGGTCGTCTCGTTCGGTGATCGGTGTCTCTCGACATTCGCCATGAAGCTCACCCACCTTCGCATCGAATTTGGTAATTCCGTTTCCCGTCTCATGATCAATCCAGCCCGTAAACTCGAGTTCGCACGGCCGGAAATCGATTTCGTCCTGTGGCTCCTTAAAGAGCCACAGGATGCCATCGTTGATCAGATCCCCACGAGTTCGCGCGTCCTGAAATTCGTCCGGCACCCAGTACACACGGACCTCGAACTCACCGTCCACCGCCTTGACCAACAGCCAAAGCTGGGGGTAGTTCTCGGGGCAGCTTCCCTGCAGTGGGCAGAGGTACCAGTCGCACATTCCTTGCTTTTCGCGAATGTGCATTACCTTCTCGACTTCGAGTTGGAGCCCGTCGGTGGCAGCGTGCATTTCGGTTTCCAGCATGTCCTTGACCGTCTGATCGTCAGTGAGGCACACAAAGTCACCGGGGCGGATGGATCCCAGATCGCGTCTCGTTGCGGCCATGTTGAATCCTCAAGCCTTACTCATTCACTTGGATGTAAACCGCACTCGCAACGATGAGCACGGCGAAAACGGTGCCGATCCACAGGAGTGATGTACCACCGCCGCTCCGAGCGTAATACACGCCGGGCTGGTCGTAGTAGTAGTTGTTCCGTGACATCAGAATGCTGAGCATCGCGGCATCAGCCATGGCGTCGTACATAATCCATGATCCACCGGGCCCCATGTAGCCGTAGCCGCCATACCGTCGGCTGTAATCGATGGAGTACGTTTTCCCTCCGACGGACGTCGTTTGAGGGATGTGATCTGGGCGAGTCGCTGGCTTGCTGGCGTAACGTCCGGTGTACTGACCGCTGTACTTTGACTTGAAGGCTTCGGTTGCAGCAGACTTGGAAGAGTAAGCGGTCCCGGATGCCTTGGCCTTGTCGTACAGTCTTTGGTCGCCTGCACTCCGCCGGGACGTCTGTGTCCGCGCGCGGGAACCGCTCGTCCTCAAACTTCCGGTGAGTGACGAAGACGAGCGACTGCTGCTTCCCCAGTTTGTTGTGTGGCTTGGTGTGGAACGTCGCGAGGAGCTTCCCCAAGAGGATGACGAACGGCTGCTGCTGGAGCGACTCGAACTACTTCTCGACGCACCACCGCGTCGGGCGTAAGCGTCGACGCAGAAAAAGTCTGAAACGCCTAGGACCAGGACGATGATCAGTACGGTTTTCCCAAATCTCATTGTGAATATCCAATCCCGTGTCGAATCGACCGGTAGAAGTTAGATGGCGATTGCCACGGAGTAGGCCCAGGAGAGGGCAATGAAGGATGTGCAGGCGAGTGCGCCCGCCGCTGCATTCCTTTCCGTTGCCACTTCTCGGGCCAGCGGAGCACTCGGAAGGAAGAGACGATCGATGATAATCCTGGTGGCGACTAGCAGAATCATTCCTGCCGCGGCGATGAGAATAGTCGGTCCAATTTCCGCCAAGATGTTACTGCCGGCTCCCGTCAGCGATGTCATCATGATGATACCGAGCCCGACGAGGAAGCCGCCGAAGGAGAGACCAGCCGCAGTGTTATCGTCATGCTCGATGGTTTGGTGGACATCGTATGGCGTGATCTTCTGGAACAACCACCCACCGAACACCAATAGTGCTTGGCCCGCTGCCCAATACACAAGTAGATCGACAATGCCCGCGAGAAATGAGATCGACTCTCCCGTCAACGCTCCCGAAATCATGAAGCCGGTGGCAACAAAGCTCCCCGCGACGACAAATGCCGTGCCGGTGTTCTTGTCCTCGATGATCTCTTTGTGAACGCAGAATTTGTGGAGTATGAACCTGTCGTTGATCGTAACACTCAGCCGCATCAGCAAGATCGCGAGCACGCCGTAAATCGCCAGTGAGATGAAAGCGTCAACGGTCGTTTGGCCACCAACCCCGTAGGTCGTGCCTCCAAGAGCAATTGCGAGACCCAGGACAAACCCTGAGATCGCGACACCAAACGCGGGATTGTCCTTTTTCGTCAGTTCTTCTTGGAAGTTGTACGCGGTCGTGAGATCGAACAACTTCTTTCCAGCGAATAGCATCAATGCAATGAGCGCGAAGAACGGCACCGAAACCAGCACCTTTTGCAGCGTGACAAGCAAACCTTCCATCTGATATCTCTTATTTCTCTTCTGTGGCGTTGGCTGCGAGCGGATCGATAG
>JARFQX010000185.1 GCA_029287555.1 Rubripirellula sp.
GATCAAAGCCCCGTCCCGTGTCGGCTATTGAGAACATGATTCCCAGCGGAGGTCGGGGCCTCTTTCGCGCGGCCGACCTCGTGATTGGCATGCGGTCGATCATGGATCCGAATACGGTGGCTGCCCGGCTCTCGCTTTGGCACCCCAATTGCTCACTCTCGGTTGAGTGAATCGTTCAACCCAACGCCATCGCAAGGAATCGGGAAATGTCAGTCGGAAGAATCTGCACACGCACAGTCGATACCGCGGACTACGACGAATCCGCACAGGTCGCCGCCAGTCGAATGAACTCGAGAAACGTTGGAACACTGGTGGTTCTTGATGACGAGAAGCATCCGATCGGAATTCTTACCGATCGGGATCTCGCAATTCGCGTTGTCAGCAAGGGGCTCGATCCCGTCTCCACTTGCGTTGGATCGCTGATGACCGGAACACCGGAAACGGTCAGCGAAGATACGGCGATCGAAGCGGCCCTCGCCATGATGCGTCGCGGACCGCATCGTCGAGTCTTGGTTGTCAACGACCAGCGACAATTGGTCGGTCTGCTCAGCTTGGATGACATCCTGGAACTGCTAAGCGAAGAGTTTGCAGAGATCGGCAAGCTTGTGAAAGGAGAAAGCCCGAATGCGCTTGCGCTCTAGGTATGGCTCCACGCATTGAGGAGGTCGAGTTTGACTAGCTCAAGATGAGGCCGTGTTCTAGGGACTGAGGGACGCTTCTGAAACGTCGAGCATCTGCTGGACTTGCGTCTCGACTTGCGATGACAGGGCGGGAATCTGGTTACGGGCTTTGCGATCTCCGCTGACCTCAATGGGTGGGGCAAAGCGGACTTCGACCTTACGCTTGGCGCGAATCGAAGCGGTGGCCTTACGCAACACGTCTTCTTCGAACTTATCGATCGTCTCCGCCATCCGTTCGACCGAGGGATGGTCCATCACGTAGTCACCGGTGTAGCTGAACGATTGCACGACCAGGAACAAGTCTTCCAAGTCCTCGTCAAGGATTCTTTTGTCGTCGCCAGACGTTCCTTCAGCCGATCGCTTCTCGATAATCGTGCGGCGCGCGGCTTTGACTCGCTCGGGTACTCCTTTACTCCTGTCGGTCAGTCCGTGGCGTTCTTCAACCTGGCTGAGAATGTAGTCACGAAGAGACTCAATCCGCTCAGGCAACTTTCCCGTGCGGGCCTCGCCAAAGTACTCGAGTTCCTTGACCACCAATAGGACCTCGGCGAAGTCATAGATCCGCTTGTCCAGAGGGACCTCCGGGCGACGACGCCAAAGAATCACCTCCTCTAACTCACCCATGGTTTCTTTGAGCGCCTCGGTGGGGTCCTCTTCGTAGCGGTAGAAGATCGCGCAGGGCACGCAGCGGATCGTCCGTTTTGCCTTACGTGCCGCAGCGACCGCGATCGCCGCGGCACCGTCGCGAAACGGCGTGACGCGTTGATTGCAGTGATAGATTTCACCCTCAGGAAAAATCACCAGCGGCTCGGGCTTTTTCTGCAAGAGTTCGGTTGCCAGCCGAAACGCACCGATGTCGTTCGCCTCGCGGTCGACCGAAAAGCACCCATGTTTGCGCAGCATCCATTGCCCGATGAAGGTACGATCGTGAAATACATGCCAGGTTGCCATGATGTACAACGGCGTCGAGACTTGGTCGGCCGCGGCGTAGATCACATAGGGATCGGCGTGACTGGAGTGGTTCGGCATGATCAACAAACCATCGCCCGCGTCGAGTGCTTCGCGAACGTACTGCGCACCATGGACGTCAATCGTTTCGATATTGACGATCCGACGCTGCTGTCGTTCGCGGAGCGGCCGCAGCCATCTCACCAAAGAGGGGCTCAGAGCGGGCTTCCAAATCTGCGGTGCAAACCGCATGCGATATCGGTTCATGACGTTGGCGGCCAATCGAGCTGGTTCAACTGTGCCAACGCCAAGACCAACGCTTGAGTCCCATCCTTCGCATGGCCCTGGGCCACCACGGCCTGGTAGAGCTGGTGTGCCAGCGCTAAACCGGGCAGCGCTAAATTCATGGACGCCGCTTCTTCGAGAGCAATCCGCATATCCTTGATGAAGTGTTCCACAAAGAATCCGGGGTCGAAATCACCGTCCACCATCCGCGGCGCCAAATTACTCAGCGACCAACTCCCCGCCGCGCCCGAACTGACACTTTGCAAGACGGTTGGAATGTCGAGGCCAACCTTGGACGCATAGAGCAGCCCTTCGCAGACCGCAATCATGCCGGAGGCGATCAACGTTTGATTGACCATCTTGGTATGTTGACCACGACCCGGACCGCCCTGGTGCACCACCGTCTTGCCCATCAAACGAAACAACGGGTCGATCCGGGCGATCGCTTCGGCGTCACCGCCAATCATGATGGACAGCGCCGCGTTTCTCGCCCCGGTGTCACCACCGCTAACCGGTGCATCGATCGAGGCTACACCTTTTTCCGCAGCGACCTCGGCGATCTTTTCGGCCAACGAGGGACGGCTCGTGGTCATGTCCACGATCGTCATGCCTGCCGAGGCTCCCGCCAGCACTCCGTCCTCTCCCAAAACGACGCTCTCCACATCCTGCGGGTATCCGACGATGGTAAACACGACATCGCTCGCCTCGGCCACCTCTCGCGGTGACCCGGCTCGCGTCGCCCCCTTGTCGACCAGCGAGTCTGCCTTGGCGGGCGTCCGATTGAAGACGGTCGCCCGGTAGCCCGCATCGATCAGATGCCCGCACATGCTGCGTCCCATCACTCCGGTGCCGATCCAGCCGATACGTGTCGTTTCCGGGGTGACCGCTTGAGATGAGGTTGGCGAATTGGCTTTGGA
>JARFQX010000157.1 GCA_029287555.1 Rubripirellula sp.
CGAAAAGACACCGTCCTTTCCTGCTTCAACCTCGAATGGCCCGAATCGAATTCTGCGTCCGTCAGCTCGCTGGGCAGATCGAGAATGACACGCCATGAGTCCGACACGCGAATGTCCCAGACATCGATCTGGTCTCCGATCGCTGTCTTGGCTCCCGTTGAAAACCCGATCCAACCAACTTCGGAAATCGACCGATTGTTCTGGACGGAGATGTCAGGCGAATTCTCTTCGTTCGACTCGGGGTCCACCCACAGATCCAGTTGGTCAAACCGCTCCTGCGGACCCGGCCGCGACTTCCACAATCGACCGAGGACCAGGTAATCGCGATCACCTTCGACCGGCGGCCCGAACCTCTGGCCCGACGCGTTGTAGCGAATCATGAAATGGTTTTGCTCATCCTTCACGTGGATACCAAGATTCGGAACGTTGTTGGAATGAGTGCTGCCGTCACTTCCTTCCTCACGATCGAGCCACAACACGAGGAATTCACCGGTTCCGTCCGGCGGGGTATCGATCGAATTGGCGTCGTATCGGAGATGAAAACGGACGAACAGTTCATCGCCTGCGAAGGCTGGAGTGATCGCACGACGAAGCGGATTATTGCGTCCGCCGGTGCCGGTAATCGTGAACCGCTCGGTCGCCAAACCGTTCCGCTTCCACGGACCGGTGGCAAACTGTTCGCCCCGAAGTGGCAACAAAAGTAGGCTATGGCATGCCAGCACCGCCAGCGCAGCAACCAGGTCAAGACGAAATCGGTGGCAAAGCATTTTGGAGCATGGCGAGGTGACGTTGATCGGTGACAGGCGCTGACGCACCCGCCTGTCACGATCAAGCCGAATTTTGTCCATTCTAAACAGACGTGCGCATGGACGTGCGCGATTGTGCAGCGAACTTTGATGGACCACTCTCCGAGAGAGTCGGACTCTCAGGCCCGGAGAGGGTCTTCTAGCGTTCTCTGGTGAGTTTCCGTGCCGTCAAACCGTCCCGCCCCGGCCGTTACCGCGTCCGACCCTCCCGAAACAGGAGGGTGCTTCGTCTGAGCAAGCCAACACGCATTCATGAGCGCGCTCGCTTACTGGCTGCCGATTTGCCGATGCCGAAGTCACAATCACGTCGTTCAACGTCTGCCCATGGATAACGGCGAGCCATCGAGCAATCCAAAGCCACAAACTGGCCACGCATCCCGCGCGGATCCCCCAAGATCCTCACGGTTACACGGTTGAGGCACCCAGCATTCGCTCCGGCCCGCTCGTCGCACCTCCAAACAGGGCCAGTTCCTGTTCCTCCGGTTTCATCGCTCGGTGATTCAATTCGCGCTTTTAGAACCCGCACCAGCGGAGAGCTCTTGAATCGGAGTCAGCAGCAGTTTGCGGAACTCGACCTCGGCTCCTTCCGCCTGAATCGCGATCTGGCCCTTCGTGGCGGTGCAGTCCGAACCGTGGTTGACCAGGTCGCCGTTGACCCACACTTTGATTTCGTCGTCCACGCATTCAATTGTCATCTGGTTCCACTGGCCAAGAGGCCTTTCCGATCCGTCGGTCAAATTCAAAATCCGTCGCCCCTTGCCTTCCGTAATGCCCCAGTTTTCTTTGGGTCCGCGACGCTCGACCATGTTGGGTACGGTGATGTCTTCGACGATGCACCAGAAATCGCCGGCGTGCTGGTGGTTCATCTGCACTTCGATCGACTTGGGAAACATGTCGTACAGCGCCCGAGGAGTCGACGCGTGTACCAACACGCCGCAATTGCCCGGTTCGCCAGCAAATCGATATTCGACGTCCAGACGGTAATCCTGGTAGTCCGCATCCGTGATGAGATGTCCGCGCGGCTGACCGAGACTGACCAGCTTTCCGTCGCGGATGATGAAGGTCGGCTGGATGTCCGGGTTGTCGTCGGCCTCCGGCACATCGACGTGCCAACCGGCGAGGTCCTTGCCGCTGAACAGGCTGACTGAACCAACGGCTGCGGCGTCTTCTTCTTGGAGGTTGCCGGTGACCCACAGCACCGCTCGACTGACTAAATCCAGGTAGCGTGCATCACCGACTGTCTGATTGTTGTGACCCAGAGTGGTGCTGAAGATCCGGGTCTTCTTGGGGCCGTATTCGTTGGTCCAAACCACGGCGGCCTCGGCCCGTCGGGAGCGGCCGTCCGAGTCGGTTTTCCGTTCCCGCTTACGCGGCTGTTGCCACTGGGTTCCGCGCGCCAGCACGGTCGTACCCGTGTAGACGCGAATGTTGTTGTACAGTTCCTCGTTCGTTGTCTTCCAGTCTTTCAGGCCGCGCGTGACCGTATGGTCTTGATCGTAGTTCACTTCGATTGGCGACTGAGGGCCGTGGCTGGTCGATTGGACTCCAAGCATTTCGTACCAGGCGGCGTTGTCGGCACCCGGTTCCACCGGACTGCGGAAGTCGCCCCAGCGGTAACTGTGCATCGCGCAGTGCAGATTGACCGCGGGCACTCCGCCGCGATGAGCTTTCAGGATGCGATCGATGTAGGGCCTTTCGGTTACCGACGCGGAGCATTCATCGTGCAGCACCACGTCGTAGCCGTCGGCCCAATCCTCCGACTCGTAAATTTCAAATCGGGTGTTGGTACTCTTGCTGGGGTTAAACACCACCGTGACGTCCGCGTCGATTCGCTTTTCAATGCCCTCCTTGAGCAGGCGAGTTTGAGTGGCGTAATCGTGACAGCAGCCACCTGCGATCAAGAGGACTTTGAGGCCATCGGTCGAACGGTCATCTTCAGCTCGAAGCACGGTCGGACACAGGCTGATCAGAACCAGAAGTGCGAAGCGGTGATTCATCGCAGTCTCATTTGATTAGGATAGGTCAGGGGTACACGGACTGACGATAGTTTACCCGGTCCGCCCGGATCTGGTGCCGATCTGTGCCATAATCTCGGGGCCATTGAGAACACGCTTGACCTGTTGAAGTCGACTCCCCCGCTGCTACGCGTTCAGCCAGAGCTTCATTCATGCTTCAAATTCTATCGGTGCGAGAAGCATTTCTGGTGTGTGATCGGCGAGGGCGAGACTTTTCTGTGCTCGCACTGATTCACACATCGATGGATATTCCCGCGCGGCTCGTGGATCTTGAGCCAACGCTCACGTTGGAAGTCGAAGTCCTTCACCGAAAGCTTCAGCGGGCGCGGAAGAACGGCTAGCGCCAAGCCATTTCCATTCCCCGCGATTGCCCTTGCCAGTGCCCAGGGCGGGACTCGAACCCGCACAGCCGCATTTGGCCGGGGGATTTTAAGTCCCCTGTGTCTGCCAATTCCACCACCTGGGCGAACCCGCAAAAAGTACTTTTTCAGTTCTTCGCCCGTTCTGCCGACTGTTGGCTAGGGGACAACGCCCGCTGGCGGCGCCGTCATCCAATTCAGCCACCGGTCGACGGTGAGGCGTCAAACCGAAAACTCCCCGTTGGCGCGGGTAACACCGACGAGACTGGTCACGATTGATGTCAGGAAGCAACCATGACAAGCCGCAGTGTACCAACTGCCTCTCAGAATCGCAGCAAGCCATCCTTTCGGAAGGCTGCAAAGCGACCACGAGCGGACCGTCCCCTGTGTCTGCACAATGGAAGCGGAAAGTCGCCAAGAAACTTACTCGGCAGACTGCGTCGCCTCAAGTCAGACCTGATCCCCTTGATCCGTGCCCCGAGGATCGTTGACGGCCGGAATGGATGAAAAACTTCGACGGCGTCAACAGAACCCGAGCCAAGTTGGCGAGCGTTCCATTTTTTAATCTGTCGCGCAAGCACCGGGTAAAATCGACAGTCACACACAAAGCTGTACCCTTCTGACGGCATTGACATGACTAGACGCATCTCCTCCGCGATCTTGCTCGTACTGGGCGTTCTTGGCGTCATCGGTTGTGTTGCTGTCGTCTTGGTGTCGTGGAGCATGGCGTCACGACTGAATCGCGCCACGGACAGCCTCTTCGGTGGCTTCGAAAGTGCTTTCAGCACCGCTCAACAACAGGTATCGAGAGCGGGCGACCGGGTCGAAGACTTGAAATTGAATGCGGAGAGCATTAACGCGGGCTTGAAGGATTGGGGCGCAAACGAAGTCACGACACGCGTAAGTTCTCGTTTACGTGTTGAAGAAAGTGTCGGTCGTCTTGATTCCGGCCTCGAACAAACAGATCAGTGGCTAGAAGTAATGGAATCCTCGGTCCAAGTCGTCCATCAGGCGATGGAGTCTGGGCGTTTATTGGGCATCCCCGTCAAGGTCGATGCTGTGGAGCGACTGCTCGAAGAAGTCACGGCCGTGCGGGTCGCTTTGTCAAACATCCGAGAGCCGGTCGCCGCGATCGGCGAACAGGTGAGCCAACTCGGTGAAGAGAAGTCGGAGCCGGACCAAGTTGGCGCAATGATCAGGTTGTCGGCGCGTTTAATTGCCACTTTTGGCTCGATTGGTACTCGGCTCGAATCCTTCAGCAAGATGTTGGCTGAAGCCGACACCGCGGTGCGGACAGCGGGGACCACCGTGCGGTCATGGATCCGACTCGCGGCGGCGGTCGTCACGCTGCTCGCTTGCTGGATGGCCGCCGGCCAAGGCTCGCTGATCTATCTCGGCACGAGAGGCTTGCAACGGAGCCGGACGCCGGCGAATCAAGAAGAAAGTCCAGCGAATAGTCCCCGGTAGGAAAAACCGGGAACTCGTTCCGGTGCTCCCTACCAACTTCTTGATCCAGTGTCGTCACTTTGGTACTCGAAGGATTTTTGGTACTCGAAGGATTTTTGGCACTCGAAGGATTTTGGGGCAATGGAGCCCCGAAGGATCTTCTGCGGCCTCGGGCCGAGCTGGGAAGTCTTCCATGAGGAGTTGGGATAAGTTTCCACTAGATTGGCGGTCAAGAACTGGTCAGAATGGTCGGGTCATGATCAGAGCGTCGATGCAAATAGGAGACGAACCGTGAGCTTACGGACCTTTTCAATCCTCGCGAGTGTTGTCTGTTTTCTTCAGCCGAATGTCGCGTCGCTCGCTGATGACAAACTTCCGGAGGTGCAGTCGTCCGAGAATCTCATTGCCACGGAACTCGACCAACATGCAACAGATATCCGATCTATCGATAGACGGTTTCTAGACGCCAGTAGCCGCTTGGAGAAATCGTACATTCAAGAACGAGAATTACTCCGCGAAGCGCTGATGCAACGATTGAACAAGCAGAAGAAGGCCAATACAGAGAATGGGGAATTAGACATCGCCGTTACCATCCGCGATCACATGGAACGAATTGAAGCAACCGAGATTGTTCCGCCGAATCAGGAGTTGACGAAAGACATGAGCTCGAGGCCAGCAGGAGCCCTTGCCATCTTGGGAACTTGGCGTTGGAACAACGGTGTGGATATCAAGAATCTTGTCAACGGACAAACCAATGGGGCTGGGACTTGGCGATTGATCGATCCCCAGAAGCGAACATACGAATTCCGTTGGAAACGGATTCCGCCGGATCGCGTAACGCTTTCATCAAATGGGCGAGTTTTGGAAGGAACGAAGGCTCACGATCCAAGCTTTCGAGTGTGGGCAGTCCGTATCGATTGAGATTTTCTCAGGCGGAGCCGCTCGAGCGTGACATCAGTGCTTCACCTCAGGTATCGACCGCCGTTGACATCGAGGGTTGCGCCGGTGATGAAACTCGACGCGGGACTGGCCAGAAAGACGATGCAACGGGCGATCTCTTCCGGTTCGGCGAAACGCTGCAGCAGGAGCTTGGTCTTGGCATAGTCGGGCGGTAGTCCGGTGGCGGTTTGCCTGCCCATCTCGGTTAGCGTCATTCCAGGGGCCACACAATTGACACGAATCGCGGGGGCCAGTTCGCGGGCCGCGCTCTTGGTCAGATTGACCAATCCCGCTTTGGCGGCCGCGTAATGGGCTTGGTGAGGCACGCCCGTTTGCGCCGCCACGCTGGCAACCATCACGACCGATCCACCCTCGCGAAGCAGCGATTGGGCCGCGTGCAGCAGATGGAAGGCGCCATTGAGATTCACGTCGACCACCCGATTCCACTCGGCACAAGTCAGCTCGCTGAGGCTGCCAACCGGCGCTTCGCCGGCACAGTGGATCAGCATGTCGAGCCGGCGAGCTTGCTCGGGCAGCTCGCTCAGTGCTTGCTCGACGGCGTCCGGATCGGTTACGTCCATTCGACAGGGCCATGCGTATCGCCCCAGCCGATCAATTGCGGAGACTGTCTCGTCGGCGCCGGGCGAGTCTTGGCGAAAGCCAACCACAACGTCGGCACCCTCGCCGGCCAGCATCTGGGCCGTGGCTCTTCCAATCCCCCGAGAGGCCCCTGTGACCAAGGCGATCTTTCCATCGATCCGTAAGTCCATTGCTTTGCTCCAACACGTTCGCCAAGTGATCTGGCCGACAATCTACTGGACCGATCGACGGCACCGATGCGCCGGTGCGGAAAACCGAAGGGGAATTCTAAACCCTGGGCTGTCACTTCTTGGTTCATCAATCGTGCCCGCCGCACCGACCTCGAAACCAGGGTTCGTGGCCGCATCCGGAGGCGTGCCCCGGGCAAGCAGTCCTAGGGTCCGCCGTTCCGGTTGTGCGCACCATCCAAGGGGTGCAAAGTCCGAAATATCTGTTGGGATTCACCGTCCGAAAGTTGCCCCTTGGCAAGGCTCGATGCTAGACTCTGACGCTCTTGGGAAGCCGATTCGCGGTTGCCCCGATTTAGTCAGCGCTTCAGGGGCCCGCATCAGATCGTCCTGGTTGCCGCAGGGGAAGCCTGGTCTCGCCTGTCAGCCGCGATCTCTTTGGAGACTTGGAAGAAATATGAGTTGGCTTCCCATCTCCAACATGACAACGCCGCGTGAGGTGAGTCGGTTCGCTTTTACGAGGCGGTCTCAGGACTGGTTCCGATCGGCAGTTTCCTTGATCGTGTTCTCGATCGCTGCGGCGATGTGCACGACGACCCAGGCAGAACAGGGGCAACAGTTGGTGATCTATTGCTGGCCGGGCTATGTCCCCGAAAGCATCACCGAGCTGTTTGCCGAGGAGACGGGGATTCAAGTCATCCGTCAGTACTTCAGCACCAATGAAGAGTTACTGCAACGTCGCTTGAATGATGGAATTTACGATCTTGTTCAGCCAAGTGATTACGCCGCCGAGGCTTTGATCCATCGCGACGCGTTGCAACCATTGAGGCTCGACCGGATTCCCAACGTGAAGAACCTCGATCCCGAGTTCCGCAAACTTCCGCATGATCCGGACGGAGAGTACACCGTGCCCTGGCTCGCGGGCACCGTGGGAATTGTGGTCAACACATCGAAAGTGAAGGAGCCCATCGGCAGCTATGGGGACGTGTTTTCAGGGAAGTACGAGGGCCGAATTGTTGCCTTGAGCGATCCGCGAGAATGGCTCGGCTGGGCTTTGATGCATCTGGGAATACCCGTCAACGAGGTCACGCCCGAGGTTCTTACGGAAGTTCGCCAGGTGTGGAGTGATTGGATGCCCCAGATCGCCGTGTTTGATTCGGACACCGCTGCCGACGTGATGATCGACGGGGCGGCCGACATCGCGTTGACGTGGAGCGGCGACGCTGCAACTTTGCTGGCTAAGTCGTCGCGTTACAAATACATTCTGCCAAGCGCCGGTGCCCATCGCTACGTTGACTGCCTGGCAATTCCGAAAGGAGCACCGCATCGAGAGGCGGCAGAGGAGTTCATCAACTTCATTTTGCGGCCCGATGTCAGCCTAATGCTCTCGGCCGAGATTCCCTTCACCAATCCAAATGCAGCCGCCTTCGAAAAGCTATCCAAGCGGGCTAAGTCCAATCCGGCGAGTTACCCCCCGGAAGATGCCAACCTGAAGTCTTTCCGATCCATTGGCGAGATGTTTGACCAAGTCGAAAAGGTCTTCAACGACGTTCGGTTTGGCACGCGATAGCGTTGGCGCGCTACCGACGAATGGAAGTTCGCGCGGCTTGAAGGGAATTCTAACGGTCACCAAGTTGTTACCTCGATTCGAAACGTATCATCGTGACTTCTCTTTACGCCCTGCCGCTCAACGTCATCATCGTGCTGACGGCAGCCATTTTCGTCGGCTATTGTTGGTTCGGTTGTATCTTCCTGCGGCCTTTTTTGCGAATTTTCGTCAAGGGCAGAGGCAATTCGAACGACGTCGTTGGACACGTGCTTTCGTGTTTTGGGGTCTTCTACGGATTGCTGCTCGGCCTGATTGCCGTCGCCTCCTTCCAGAACCTTTCCAAGGTGGAGGACAACGTGGCTCGCGAGGTGGCTTCGCTTGATGCCCTGTATCAGGACGTGGGAACTTACCCGGCTCCCCACGGTCAAAACCTGCAATGGCTCCTGCGCGAGTATTGCCGCTTCGTATTCAAGTACGGCTGGGAACAGTACGCCTCCGGTGAGATTCCCGAGGGCGAGCGAACCCGGATCGAGGCCTTCCACGAGCGGTTGCTCGCTTTTAATCCGGAAACGGAGACACAGAAGATTGTTCATGCCGAAACGATTCGGCAGTTCAACGTGTTCCTGGAGAACCATCGTGTTCGCGAAAACGCGATCACCACGGGCATTCCCTCGGTCATGTGGTACGTCGTGCTCGTCGGCGCGGTGCTCAACATCGCACTGATCTGGCTATTTGACATGAAGTTCATCACGCAGTTGTTCCTTGGGGGGATCCTGTCATTCTTTCTTGGCTTGATGATCATGTTGATTGGCGTCATGGACCGACCGTTTCAGGGCGACGTGAGTGTTTCGTCGCAGCCGTTTGAAATTCTGTACTGGACCAAGATGAGAGATACCTGAATACCAATGGCTAGCAGTCCTACAACTTCGGAACTCGCCGCCGACCCGTCTCGGATCTCTCGTCGTCGCTTCGTCGGTGGCATGGCCGCCAGCGTGCTCGGTGCCAGCGGTTGTTCGCGTACCACCAAAGCGGTCGAGCCGATCAACGTCGGGATCCTTCATTCCCAGACTGGAACGATGGCGATCAGCGAGACCTCATTGCGCGACATGGAACTCTTCGCCATCGACGAGATCAATGCCGCTGGAGGCGTCCTCTCTCGACCGATCAAACCGGTCGTGAAGAACCCGAAATCACGCTTCGATGATCTCTTCCCACGACGAGCCCGCCAGTTGCTCGACGAGGAAGATGTGGTTGCCGTGTTTGGGTGTTGGACCTCGGCCAGCCGCAAGGCGGTCAAGCCGATTTTCGAAGAATATGACCGCCTGCTTTTTTACCCCGTGCAGTACGAGGGCAATGAATGCTCGCCGAACATCGTCTACACGGGGACAGTTCCCAACCAGCAAGTCTTCCCGGCGCTCGATTGGCTGCGGAGTCTTTCCGGCGGCGCAAAACGCCGTTTCTTCCTGGTGGGCACCGATTACGTTTTTCCCTGGACTCTCAGTCATCTGATCACGAATCACTTCAAGGCGACCTATCCCGATACGGAGATCGTGGGAAAAAGCTATTGCCCTTTCGGGGAAAAAGATTTCGAGCGCGTGGTGACTCAGATCGGTGAGAGCGAAGCCGACGTCGTCATCAACATGATCAATGGCGACAGCAATCTTTACTTCTACACCGAGCTTGCCCGCCAAGGGATCACGTCCGATGATGTTCCCGTGTTGGCCACGAGCATTGGTGAAGACGAACTGCGGGGTCTGCTACCCGAACTCGTCGAAGGCCACCTCGCGGCGGCCAACTACTTCCAGTCGGTCGAACGGGAAGGGAACCACGATTTCATCGAGCGATTTCGCCGGGAACACGGCGAAGATCGAGTGATCAGCGATCCGATGGAAGCCGCCTACGTGTCGGTTTACCTTTGGAAGGCCGCCGTTGAATTGGCGGGCTCGACCGATACCGAGGCCGTTCGCAAGGCGCTCGGCACGCAGATCCAAATTGACGCGCCCGGTGGTCGGGTCCACGTCGACAAGAGAAACCAGCACCTGGCTAAACGTTGCCGCGTCGGGAAGATCCGTTCCGATCGCCAGTTCGACATCGTCTACGAAGCGCCGCGGATCCTTACGCCCGATCCGTTTCCCCAGACCTCCTTTCCGGGTTGGCGATGCGACTGGACAAACGACGGACTGGTCGAGGGTGACCCGGTCCGGATCGAGCCTTAGCTTAACTCGACTTCTTCCCAGCGTCTCAGCGACTCTCGCGTCCCTGAATGTCCTTTCCAAAATGACGTCGCGCGATCGTGAAGAAGTAGAGGACTCCGCGGGGCGTCAGAAGTAATAGCCCACGTTGATGTTGAATCTGGTGTTCCAATTACCCGCATCATCGCCCAGGCTGCCGCCAACGAAGGGCTGGTTCTTCGCCGAGAGCAAATCGAAAAACGTGTACAGCCCGCCAGCGGAGACCGCCACACCAGCGACGTTCAGCAGCGTGTTCTCCTGCAAGCCTCCCGATTTATCGGCCATCACGTTGAAATCGTTGTAGAACAACAG
>JARFQX010000259.1 GCA_029287555.1 Rubripirellula sp.
CGTTCCATGATGAAACGAAAGCGGGCCGACGCGTCACGCCCCATCAGATCACTGATCACGCGATCCGTTTCCAACTGGTCGTCAATTTCGACCCGCAGCAGACGCCTGGTGGCGGGGTTGAGTGTTGTTTCCCACAACACCTTGGGCATCATTTCTCCTAGACCCTTGAAGCGGGTAATTTCCGGCTTGGCTCGTCCCCCGTGTTCTTCAATGATCTTGGCTCGAGCTTCCTCGTCCGCAGCCCAGTACGTTTCTTTGCCGATGTCGATGCGAAACAGCGGCGGTACGGCAATGAACAGCCGACCCGAAGAGATCAAGGCGGGCATGTGGCGATAGAAGAAAGTCAGCAGCAGCGTCGTTATATGGTGGCCATCCGAATCGGCGTCGGCAAGCAGGATCACCCGTTCGTAGCGGAGGTCGGCAATGTTCATACTCGGTCCGATCCCACAACCCAACGCCGCGACCACGTCCTGAATTTCCTTGTTCTCAAGAACCTTCTTCAGCGTTGCACTTTCGGTATTGAGGACCTTTCCTCGCAGCGGCAGAATCGCCTGGAAGTTTCGGTCGCGTCCCTGTTTGGCGCTGCCTCCGGCTGAATCTCCTTCGACGATGAACAATTCGGAATCACCTTTTCCGCTGGAGACACAGTCGCTGAGTTTGCCCGGTAGCATCGTCCGCTTGCCACTCCCTTTGCGAGAGACCGCTTCGGAGGCGGCGCGCGAGGCGGCGCGGGCTCGGGCGGCGGCGATGATCCGGGCGATCACCGAGTCGGCGACGCTGCGATTGTTGTTCATCCATTGCTCCATGGCCGGACGAATCGCGGCATCGACCACCGATTGGACCTCGGGATTGTTGAGCCGATCCTTCGTTTGGCCTTGGAACTGTGGTTCGGCCACAAATACCGAGAGGATGGCAACGAGACCCTCGCGAATGTCCTCGTGAGAGATTTTGACACCGCGTGGAGTCAGGTTGTGGGTTTCGATGTAGTTGCGTACCGCCTTATTGATGGCGCCGCGAAAACCGTTCTCGTGGGTTCCACCACTGCCGGTGGGAATACCGTTGACGTAGCTGCGAACATGCTCATCGGTCGACTCGGTCCATTGCAAGGTGACCTCGAGCCGGGCTTCTTTGTCATCTTTGCGAAAGCTGAAGGGGGCCTCGTGGATCGGCCGAGCGCCCCGTTCTTTGAGCACTTTGGCAAGGTAATCGACGATGCCCTGTTCGTGAAGAAACGTTTCTTTGGTCTTGGCGACTTCATCGACGTAGGTGACTTTCAAGCCACGGTGCAGGAAGCTGGCGGTCTCCAAACGGGCCCGAATCGTCGCGCTGTCGAACTCGGTTTTGGGAAAGATGGTGGGATCGGGCGTAAAGGTGATCGTGGTTCCGGAGCCGCGCACCGCGCCCTTCATCCGTTGCAGTTTCGTGGTCGCACGCCCTTTGGAAAAACACATTCGATACTGGGAACCATCGCGACGCACCACCGCGGTTAGCTCTTTGCTCAGCGCGTTGACGACCGAGGCACCGACACCGTGCAAGCCTCCGGCGGTTTTGTAGTTGTGGCTGTCAAACTTGCCACCGGCGTGCAGGGTCGTGAGCACGGTTTCAAGGGCAGGCTTCTTGGTCTTGGGATGTTTGTCGATCGGAATGCCGCGGCCGTTGTCGGAAACGGTGATCGTTCGCCCATCCTTGTGAAGCGTGACCGTGATCTCGCTTGCATGGCCATTCATTGCCTCGTCAACCGAGTTGTCGACAACCTCCCAGATCAAGTGGTGCAGCCCCGCCATCGCCACACCACCGATGTACATACCGGGACGTTTGCGTACGGGCTCGAGTCCTTCCAAGACGACAATGTCTTCGCCCTGATAACGGTTGGTCGACGTGGCCATGTGCGTGCTGGTTGGTTGGGTGCGAAGCGAGAAGGGATGGATTCAGTGCGAAGATAAGGCTGGCGGCGTCCGAGCCGGTGAGACGAATCGAAGCGGCAACTCAAACCCCGATCATGGCGGCAGGAGCCGCGACGATCAACTCGATTCCTCAAAGGCTTGCGGTGCCTCGGGAGGCGGAACGATGATCGCCTCAATTTTTCCATTCTTTTGAATCTCGTTCCCGCGTCCACCGCGCGAGGTGATTCGATACTTGGCGGTCGAGATCGTTTTCCTGGCGCCACGGTTGGTCTTGACGGTCAACAAATCGCGGTCCCCGGTGGATGCCTTGAAACCAAGCAATTCGTCGCCGGCGGCGAGGCGGATCAGCGTGACTCCCTTGCCGGGACCTGACAAGTAGTTGATTTCCTCGGCTGGGCAGATCATGGCGCGACAGGCGCGGGAAACGGCCAGCAAGATCTCGCTGCCATGAATTGCGGCAACGTCGACCACCGCCGCACCGCCGGCGACCCGGGCAAATCTTCGGCCGCTGCGCGTCGACGGTTCGGCGAAGGGCTCCAGGCCGAATCGCAAAGCGAACCCATTGGAGGTGGCGGCGATGGCGTGCGTCTCGGGACAGTACTCCGGATGCTTGGGATCCTCTTTGATATCGCCGATAACTCGCGGATCGAACGAGATAGCCGCGACGATCCGCTCGCCGTCCTTCATCTTGAAGAGCTTCTGCACCGGCTCGCCGAACCCCGTCGACGCGGGGATATCGATCGTTCGCGCGGTGTAACAGACACCGAGCGAAGAAAACAGACCGATTGTTTCTCGCGTGCTGCCGGCAACGCAAGCGAGCACTTCATCTCCCTGGCGCAGCCGGCTCTTGCTCGGATCGGCGATTTGCTTTTGCCGTTTTACCCAGCCGTCGCGAGTAATCAGGATGTGGCAATCTTCCGCCACGATAAAGTCTTCGGCGGTGTACTCGGGCTCCTCCTCGACGGTGACGATCGATGTCAACCGTCGCCCTTGAGTGCCTTTGGCGTACTGGTCCACCAGCGATTCGATTTCCTCGCGGACGATCTTCCATCGTCCCGAGGCGTTCGTGTCTTTGGTGTCTTCGGCCAACAACCGCTTGATCTCCCTCGCCCGCTTTCGTTTTTCCTTGAGCTCGTCCAGGATCAGATTGATCTCAAGCCGCGCCAAACGATAAAGCTTCAATTCGAGAATCGCATCGGTCTGTTCCTCATCCAATCCGCCGCCCTTCGCATCGGCCGGAAACCGCTTCATGATCTTCTGGGCCGCATCCGCCTTGCCATCGCTGCGGCGAATAATGCGAATGATTTCATCGAGGGCGTCGAAGATCAACGCGAAACCATCAAGGATATGAATGCGACGCTCGAGCGACTTCAATTCGTTGGTCAACCGTTCGGTGACCACGGCAAGCCGAAAGTGAAGGAAGTGCCAGAGCATCTCCTTCAAACTCAAGCGGTTCGGCGCCCCCACTTCTGGATTCTCGGTGGGGATCAGGCAGGTAAGATTTACATTGAAATTGTTTTGCAGTTGCGTGTGCTTGTAGAGGTAGGCGAGTACCTTGTTTTCGTCAGCGCCTCGTTTCAAGACTAAATCAACGCGGATCTCGTCGGTTGAAAGGTCGCGCACCTCGGTCACCAGCGGCAGCTTGCCGCTGAAGATGATCTCGCCGATGCGCTCGACCATCGCCGCCTTGTTTACACCAAAGGGGATCGAGACGATCTGCAGGACCTTTGATCCGCCCTGCGTCACCATCTTGGTCGTGCCGCGCAGCTTGATGGTGCCCTGACCGGTGGAATAAATTTCGCGAAGCTCTTCCTTGCTATTGATGATCTGTCCGCCGGTGGGGAAATCAGGCCCCTGGACCGCATCGTTGGCGACGAGTTGATAATCCTTGATCTCCGGGTCGCGAAGCAGTTTGAGCAGCGCGTTGCAGACTTCCTTGAGGTTGTGTGGGGGAACATTGGTCGCCATCCCGACCGCGATTCCGGTCGCCCCGTTGACCAGCAAATTGGGCACGCGACTGGGCAGAACGACCGGTTCCTCGCGGCTGCCGTCATAGTTGGGCTTGAAGGCCACGGTGCGCGTCGCCAAGTCGGTCAGCATCTCGCCCGCGATCGCCGTCATCCGACACTCGGTATAACGCATCGCAGCGGCGTTATCGCCGTCAACACTTCCGAAGTTGCCGCTGCCATCGACCAGCGGCATCCGGAGCGAGAATGGCTGAGCCATTCGTACCAGGGCGTCGTAGATGGAGCTGTCGCCGTGGGGGTGGTACCGCCCCATCACGTCGCCGACGACCTTGGCACACTTGACATGCTTGCTCGTTGCCGTCAGCCCCTGCTGGTGCATCGTGTAGAGGATGCGACGTTGCACGGGCTTGAGACCATCGCGAACATCAGGCAGCGCCCGGGCGGTGATGACCGACAACGAGTAGTTGAGGTACTTTTCCTGGGCGGCCTGTCGGAGCGGCATCCCCGAAAAGGACGAGTCGCCGTCGTCAAAGAGGGACGGCGGGCGACCGTTGCCGGCCGATCCGCTGCCCGAGGAGGAGCGGGATCGTGATTTGCCTGCCGCCCCGTTGCCGCTGCGGCGACCCGAGGTGCGACTTGATCGACGTTTTGCCACGCCAGACGATTCCTTTTCTGTGGTGTTTGCGGTGCAAGGGTGAGTCGAGGGCCAACGAGCTTGGTGGCACCCCGACACCAGAGAAATTAGGCAGTTTGTGCCGATGACGCCAGCCGAGTTGATTGCGGCGATCTAAGCGGGTCTCGAATCACCGCGGGTTATAGCGATCGAATTCGTGGAAATGAAACCGACGGTGGCAGCGAAGGCAACACCGGCCACCACAAAGCTGAATCCGAGGGTAAGTTCCTTCCGAAATTGACGGAGAACAGGCGGATGTCCCCTCGTGCGATCCAGGCGGCAAGGGTTGGTTCTCGGCCCGATGGCCGCTCGGAAGACCGCAGGGTGAAACAGGCATCCCGGATGCCCGCCAATATCATGAAAGTCGCAACGCTCGGGCACGGTTCACGGAGGAACCGAAGCAATGAATAAGCAATCACTCAATCGCCTTGCCCCCTGCATGGTCGCCGCTTTGGTGGCGTTGTCCGCTCACTCGGCATGCAGCCAAGAGGTGATCCACGTCGAATCCACCCCCGTCGATGGCAGCACGTTCGTCGGTGACATGTCATGTAACAGCTGCGGCGCGATGGTCGAAAATGACGAGGGTCTGCTCCAGGGCAAGTGCCCCAATTGCGGCGGCGCCCTCGGATGTGCCGATGCGAACGGGAACGGTGGCGCGAACGGGACCTGCAACGCGAACGGGACCTGCGGGGCGAACGGCAAGCGCGGAGGACTGTTTGGCCCGGGCGGATTGTGCAGCGGGCAATGCGGGGTGGTCGATGGCGACATGTATCCGCGGACCTACGGTCAGCCTGACCTGTTCTACAACTACTACACCCAGGGACTGGCCAATCGGGCCAATGCCCAAATGTATCTGTGTCCCCACCCCATTCCGCCATTTGTTGGGCACACTTTCTACACCTATCAACCGTTCTACCCGCATCACTACATGTATCCCCACATCGACAAGTACCATCGTTACTACGATATGGGTCGCGGGATGAACCGCACTCGAGCGACCTATTGGACGTCGGCGTGCTCGAAGGCCACGAACTTCTATTGGAATTACCTTCGCCTTCCCCGTTAGTTACTCGAAGCGGTTGGCATCGGTCGTGTTGCCGATCGCTTCGAACAAGCTTCATCTAATCCGCTGAGACGAAACCATGATCCGTCGAATCATCCTCACCACCAGCGTTTTCGCGGCGCTGCTCACCGCGGCAGGCAGTGCCGCACTGGCCAGCGATCCGCTCGCGAAGGAGCAGGTTCGGGTATACAACTTCTCGATGAATCGCCCCTGGCACGGCCCTTACTATCACCAGATGTACGGACAACCGCTCGCTCTCGTTGTGCCGCCAACGGTGAGCATGCGACAAACGTTTTCTTGGGGTGTCAGCCAGAACCTGAACTATCCGATCTATCATCAATTCGGGCGCAGCGCCAACTCGCCCGGCGCCGCGGCCCCGGGTAGCTTCCGGCCGACCCCGACATGGCCCAGTCACACCGATCAATTTGGTGTTTACTACGTGCGTGCACCTTGGCGCTAGACCTGATCGCTTGATCCATGCCCCAAAAGGGCTTCGCTCCGCGACTTCGAAAAGCCGCCCGGTTTGACCGGGCGGCTTTTTTTCTTGGTGTCCTTGACTCCTTGGGAAACTCTCGGCCGCAGAACGTCGGCGCGCCGTTTTGCAATCTATGTTTCCATCAGACACCGTTCCCGGACCATCGCCGGGGCAGGTGCGACGCAGAATCGGCACGATCGCTACAAGAGTCATTTCACACCGCCCTGGCGAGCCCGTGGGATGCTCCAGAGAGACTCGAAATCGGAATCCGCCTCCAACGAAGCGGGCGAGTCTGGGGGATCGATCGGAATCATTGAACAAGGAATTCACCACTGATGAGAACGGCAAACCAAATCTCACGACCCGATGGCAACCGCCAGACCCAGTTCGAAGAAGTCAAGCGTCGCATCCACGGCAAGCTTGTTGACAAACTCGATTTGTCCCGCGTTGGCGACCTGAAGGGGGACGTTCTCAAACGCGAAATCCGGATGGTCGTCGCGCATCTCTGCGATGCCGACGACACGATGCTTAACCGCCAGGAACGGGAGCGTATCGTCGAAGAGGTCATCGACGAGGTTCTGGGACTCGGCCCGCTGGAGTTGCTGCTTAAGGACGCGTCGATCAGCGACATTCTGATCAACGGACCCAAGAACATTTACGTCGAACGTGGCGGTCGAATGGAGAAGTCGACGGTCGAGTTTCGCGATAACAAGCATCTGCTGCAGATCATCGATCGGATCGTCAGCAAAGTGGGGCGACGAGTTGATGAGACCTCGCCGATGGTCGACGCCCGTTTGACGGACGGCTCGCGTGTCAATGCCATCATTCCCCCGCTGGCTCTCGACGGCGCGGCGGTCAGTATCCGGCGCTTCGGTAGCAACCCGCTGAAGCTCGAAGACCTGCTCAACTACAAAGCATTTACGCCCGAGATGGTGATGCTGCTCGAGGGCTGCATCAAGGCCCGGCTGAACATCATCATCGCCGGCGGTACCGGTTCCGGTAAGACCACACTTCTGAACACATTGTCATCCTTCATCGGACACGAAGATCGAATCGTCACCATCGAGGATGCGGCGGAATTGCAGCTGCAGCAAGATCACGTGGTTCGCTTGGAAACTCGTCCCCCCAACATCGAGGGAAACGGGGCGGTGACGGCGACCGACCTGGTCAAGAACGCCCTGCGTATGCGTCCCGAGCGGATCATCATCGGTGAATGTCGTGGTGGTGAAACGCTTGACATGCTGCAGGCGATGAACACCGGTCACGACGGATCAATGACCACGATTCACGCCAACACACCGCGTGACGCGATCGCACGTTTGGAAACACTCGTGATGATGTCCGGCTTCGAATTGCCCGTCAAAGCGATTCGGCAACAAGTCGCAGGCGCGGTCGACGTCTTGATTCAAGCCAACCGATTGCAGGGCGGGCCGCGACGAATCACGGCGATCACCGAAGTCGTCGGGATGGAACAAGACACCATCGTCATGCAGGACATTTACAAGTTTGCGCAACAGGGCGTCAACGAAGAGGGCAAGGCGTTTGGCCACTTCGTTTGCACCGGTGTGCGGCCAAGCTTCATGGACAAGTTAGAGGCAGCCGGCGTGCGGCTTCCAGCCAGCGCGTTCCGAGAACGGGTCATCATGCCAGCCTAGGGGCGTCTCCAAGCGGTGCTCCGCCGGTCGAAGCGCAGCTTCGACTGAAGCGGTCACCCCGAGGTTCCCAGGAATCGGTCTTCCGAGCCCAACCACACAGTCAACTTATCTCAGGTCAACCATCGGTTTAGTACAGCCATGAGCGGAATCATCCTCGTCATCGCCGTCGGCGTCTTCGTCGCTTCCCTTGTCGCCTTTGCCATCAACGTGATGGTCCCGGGAAGTGATAACACCACCACGGAAGACCGGCTGGCTGCCATGGCCTCCCGACGCCGCATCCGCAAGAACCCCGACGAACCCGAATCGGGTTCCTTGCTGCTAGCAGGAAGTCTCGACGAGCAGACGAATCCTCTAGCGCGATTTGTCAGCGGCATGCCCGCACTGGCGGATTACCTGGAACAGGCCGATGTGAACATCGCACCTGCCAAGTTCGCGTTCATTTGCATCGCCTGCTTCTCGGGTGGTTTCGCAGCCTGTCTGGTCTCCCCCGTCCCGATCCTGTTGGCGCCGATCTTCGGCACCGTCGTCGCTGGCATCCCCATCGGATGGCTGATGCTCAAACGCAAACGTCGTTTGTCCAAGTTCGGCAAACAGTTGCCCGAGGCGTTAGAACTGCTCAGTCGTTCCTTGCGAGCCGGGCACTCTCTCAACGCGGGCTTTGGTCTGGTGGCCACGGAGATGGAAGCGCCGCTGGCAACCGAATTCGGCCGTGCCTTTGAAGAGCAGAATTTTGGCATCCCGCTGGACGAAGCGATCGAGGACATGGCCCAGCGAATCCCGAACATGGATTTACGGTTCTTTGCCACCGCGGTGATTCTGCAGCGCCAAACCGGTGGTGACCTCGCCGAAATCCTCGACAAGATCGGCCACCTGATCCGCGAACGACTGCAAATCCTCGGCCAAATTCAAGCGCTCACCGGCGAGGGTCGCATGAGCGGTGCCGTGCTGCTGGCTCTGCCACCGGTTCTCTTCATCGTGATGCTGAAGCTGAACTACGAGTACGTGATGATGCTTTTCACCGACCAGATTGGACGCTACATGCTCTGCGCTGGACTGTTCACTCAGGTCCTCGGTGCCCTGGCTATCAAGAAGATCATCACCATCAAAGTTTGATCCGGCCCACCTGTTCGCCATTGACTTCGCAGCCCGTGAGCTGTCGACCACAAGATTTCTCAACTTCCCGACTTCCAAGACCAACGTTGCTTCCTCGCTTGACGGTTCGGCCTCAAGCGTCGGTTTGACCAGGAAACAAAGACCATGAGTACGCTGACAATCCTCGCCATGCTAAGCCCGCTCACACTTGTCTCGGTGGCCATCTTCGTTGCGGTCACGGCTGTTGCCTGGGTCGTGATCGGTAAAGTCAGCGGCGAGGACAAACCGCGGGCCGAGGCGCGTCTGGACAAGCTGAGAAAGCGACGACACACTCCGCTCGAAGAGGAAGGTGCGGACAAACAGAAGAAAAAGAATGAGGCTCTGGCCACCGCTCTGGAAAAGGCTACCTCGCCCCTGGCCGATACGGTCCGCGGCAGCGAGAAGGAAATGGGCCAATTGCGCGAGAGGTTGGTCAATGCCGGTTTTCGCCGTGAGTCGGCGCCGGTTGTGTTCAAAGGGATCCAGTTGATCCTTGCCGCAA
>JARFQX010000324.1 GCA_029287555.1 Rubripirellula sp.
GGAGACCGTCGAAGCTGCGACCGGACCCGCCAGATCGGCGCCCCCACAGAGCGAACGCAGACGCTGCGAGCGCTGGCTCGCACGAGAATCGAAATCACTCATGGTCTGCCCCAAGACGCGAGAGGATTTTACTGCAGGTTATCCATGATAATGCGCCCGGCAGTCCGGGTTGCCAGAGTCCGGGTTGCCAGTGCATGGGCGAACCGAGCAGAATATCGTCCGATGACTTTGCTTGCTGACCGATTGACCCCGCCGCGCCGTGGACCCCTGATGTTCCGATTCATGACCAGCCTTGGCCTGACTGCCCTGCTTTGTCTCCCCGCTGTCGCCCAGCCCGCACCCGATTTGGTCCAGCCGATTTGGCCGAAATCCCCGCCGCAATGGGACGCCCCATCCGAACAAGAACGTGACACGACGGGTGAAGACGGCCGCATCGTGGCGGGACGGCGCGTCGTTCGATTGGGATATGTCTCTGCACCCGAGTTGCATGTATACCGAGCCAAAGCTCGAGCGGGCGAGACGGCCGTGCTAGTCTGCCCCGGGGGCGGCAATAACATTCTGGCTTGGGACTTGGAAGGAACCGAAATCGCCCATTGGCTTCAAGGCATCGGTGTCACCGCGGTCGTCGTCAAGTATCGAGTACCGACGAGCCGCAGCGATCGCAAGTGGCTGGCTCCCGTACAGGATATTCAACGATCGATCAGCCTCATCCGTAGCGGAGCCGTCGAGGGGGTCAGCCCGAAGCAAATCGGTGTGCTGGGTTTTTCGGCCGGAGGCAATGCGGCCGCTCGTACGGCCACCGCAGCCCAGCGCTTCTACGATCCGATTGATCCGAAGGACGATGTGGATTGCAACGCTGACTTTGCGATCCTGGTCTATCCCGCGTGGCTGGTAGAGGAGGAGAATGAGTCGCAGTTGATTGAAGACTTGGAAATCTCCGCAGAGTCACCCCCGATGTTCTTCGCACACGCTTTTGACGACCACGTCAGCTGCATGAGTAGCGTCGTCTTGTTCAGTGAGTTGAGGCGTCACGGGGTCACGTCGGCACTACACGTCTTTTCCTCCGGGGGTCACGGCTTCGGAGCCCGGCCGTCGGGTCAACCCACCGATGCGTGGCCCGGTTTGTGTCAGGCCTGGATGGAGCAACAAGGCTGGCTCGAATGACGACGGATCGACAATCGGCCGGTAACGAGGACGGGGCCGTTAGCAAAGCGAACTTGGATGCGTCCCGGAGTGGACCCTTGGCGAGTCGCTTCAAAGCACGGGACACCGTCCTCGATGCACCGCTGCAACCCGATCAGGAATGGGCCAATGCGTTGACCCATGGGATTGCCGCGTTGGGCGCGTTGATTCTCGGGATTCACTTGGTCTTTGCCGCCCTGCCCGGGGAGCCGGGACTTGCCACCTCGTGTGTTGCCTATGTCGCGTCGGTTTTTGGAACCTTCTTTTTTTCGACCATGTCCCACGTGGTAAGGCGCCAGCCTTTGCTCAATACGATGAGGGCCTACGACCAGGCGATGATCTACATGATGATTTCGGGGACTTATACCCCAATCATCTTTCGTTACGCCGACGATTCGCACCGCGCCTTGTTGCTGTGGGCGATCTGGATTGCGGCTTGGGCGGGTTTTCTGAAGAAGGTAGCGTTCCGCTACCGCGTCAACGCGAGCGGAACGTACACCTATTTGCTGTTGGGATGGCTTCCATCGATCCCCCTGGCCTCGAACGTTCCCTCGGTTCTCGTCAAGTGGATGCTGGCTGGAGGCGTGCTTTACACGGTGGGCGTGCTGTTCTTGATGAACGACCGAAAACTTCCCTACCTGCATGCAGTCTGGCATCTGTTTGTGATGCTTGCCGCCGCCTTTCACTACTACGCGATCTTGCGATATGTCGTGGGATGAAGTTGGCTCGGCGTTCAGCCCTCAGCCGGTCCGCTGCTGACCACGACTTGGCTGGGGCGAACGACGCGACCGTGCATTCGGAAACCGCTCTGGGCAACGTGCGCGACGGTACCGGCGGAGTGTTCGTCGCTGGGCATTTGAGAAATTGCCTCGTGGTAATTTGGATCAAATTCCTCGCCCAACGCGGGAATTTCTTCAACGGAATACTTGGTCAGGGTGTCCTCCAGCTGTTTGGCGACCATGGCCACGCCTTCCTTGAGTCCCGCTATGTCGGCCGCACCTTCCGCGGCGGCGAGGGCGCGAAGCAGGTTGTCTCGCACCACCAACAGATCGGTCACCAATGGCAGCGAGGCAAACCGCAGCTGGTCTTCCATATCGCGCCGCATTCGTTTGCGAAAATTCTCCGCCTCAGCCTGGGCCATCAGCACACGCTTTTCCGCTTCATCCGCGGCCGACCGAAGTCGCTCGATCTCTTCATCCCGGGTTTCGGTCAGCTCGGATTCTTCGTGGCCTTCCTCGACTGGCTGAGTCTCCAGCTCTTCGCTGTGCTCAGATCTTTCGTTCGCTTCTTTACTCATCAAACCAGTTATGATTCTTGCGGCTGTGTGTCGGGATCAAAAAAGGTACGCAACTTTTCCAGGAAGGTCTTTCGATGGGGCAAGACCGACTCATGATCCAAATCGGCCAACTCGCGGAGCAATCGCTCCTGCTCCGCGCTCACCTTCTTGGGGACTTCAATGAAGACCTGGACGAGAAGATCTCCAGTCTGGCCGGAGCGCGGATCGACCACCCCGTTTCCCTTCAGCGTGAACACGTCGCCGTTCTGAGTTCCCGCGTCAATTCGAAGCGGTTTCGCCCCGCCCAGCGTTGGGACGTCAATTTCCGCTCCGAGTGCTGCTTGGCTGTAGGAGATCGGAAGTTGGAGAATCAGGTGGGAACCATCACGTTTAAACAACTCGTGAGGTCGCACCGTGACGAAGACGTAGCAATCCCCCACCGGACCGCCATCGGGACTGGCTTCTCCTTCACCGGGCACGCGGACACGCATCCCGTCATCGACACCGGCGGGGATACTCACGGTCAATTCGGCTTTCTTGTTTCGCAGCCCCGTGCCGCGGCAGTCGACGCAGGGATTGCTAATCTGCTGTCCGGTACCTGAACAGTTCGGACAAGCTGTCTGGACCCGTAGGATCCCGGCGGACTGAATCACTTGACCTCGACCGCCGCAGGTACCGCAGGTCACCGGCTGGCTTCCCGGAGCAGCACCGCTGCCGGCACACGTATCGCAGGCCACGCGACGACGAAAGGAAATGTCTTTATCGACGCCCCGCGCCGCTTCCTCCAGCGTCAGGGTCACGTTGCAGCGAATGTCGGCACCGCGACGGGACCGCCGTCTTCGCCCCGCCCCTCCTCGACCGCCGAACAGGTCGCCAAACATTCCTCCGCCAAAGAGGTCGCCAAAGGCTTCGAAGATGTCCTCGACATCGTTGAATTGGTGAACCCCGTCAACCCCCGAGTGGCCGTAACGGTCGTAGCGTTCTCGCTTCTCCTGATCGCTGAGAACCTCGTACGCCTCGGTCGCCTCCTTGAATTTCTCAACAGCGGTTTCGTCATCTCGGTTGCTGTCGGGATGGTACTTGATTGCCAGTTTGCGATACGCGCGATCGATTTCTGCCTTCGAAGCGGTCCGCTGAACCTGAAGCACCTCGTAGTAGCAGATTTTTGATGCCATGTTCGCTGCCTTCTTCCCGACGCTGCCACGCGGTGCGGCAGCGGCTTGCAATCTCTAAGTTAAACGGGTCGCATGCCACACCCTCGGCATGCGACCCGCTTTCATGACGATTCAATCCGATTGCCGGGACCGCGATTCGCGAACCCGGAACTTGCCTTCGGCCTCCGCCCGATCAGGCTACCACGCCCTCAACCGGGCGCCGTTCCTTGTCCTCGGCCTCATAGTTGGTGACCAGGGCCTCGGTGGTTAGCAGCAGTCCAGCGATGCTTCCGGCATTGGCCAGCGCGGTTCGGACCACTTTGACCGGATCAATCACGCCCGCCTTGAACATATCGACGTATTCGCCAGTGTTGGCGTCGTAACCGATGTTAACCCCCTTTTGCCGAACCTCATCGACGACGACGCTTCCGTCGATGCCGCCGTTATCAGCGATCTGTCGCATGGGAGAGTCGAGTGCACCCAACACGATATCCACACCAATCCGCTCGTCGCCGCGCGCCGCCGAAACGACGGTTTTGCCATTTTCGCCCTTCAGGGGCGAAGTTTTGATCGCCTCGACCGCCTCACGACAACGAACCAGTGCAACGCCGCCGCCTGGCAAGATGCCTTCTTCGACCGCCGCGCGGGTGGCGTGCAACGCGTCTTCGAGTCGCGCCTTAGTCTGCTTCATCTCGGCTTCGGTTTCGGCTCCGACGCTAATGACGGCCACGCCGCCAGCCAGCTTCGCCAGACGCTCCTGGAATTTTTCCTTGTCGTACTCACTGTCGGTTTGCTCGATTTGAGCTCGGATCTGAGCAACTCGCTTGTCGATGTCCTCGCGTTTCCCGCTACCTTCGACAATCGTTGTGTTGCTCTTGTCCACCGTCACTTTCTTGGCGCGCCCCAGTTGCTCGAGAGTGACGTTCTCAAGCTGGATCCCCAGGTCTTCGCTAATCAGGGTACCGCCGGTCAACACCGCAATGTCACCCAGCATCGCCTTGCGGCGGTCGCCAAATCCCGGCGCCTTGACCGCACAAACGTTGAGGGTCCCGCGGAGCTTGTTCACGACCAGCAACGTTAACGCCTCGGCATCGACGTCCTCGGCGATGATCAACAGCGGTTGTCCGCTTTGCGCGGTCTTTTCCAATAATGGGACGAGATCCCGAATGTTGCTGATCTTCTTTTCATAGAGCAACACCAACGCGTTCTCGAGACTCGCCTCCATCGTGCTCGGATCCGTGATGAAGTAGGGCGAAATGTAGCCCTTGTCGAACTGCATCCCATCAACGTAGTTGACTTCGGTTCCCCGACTCTTTCCCTCTTCGACCGTGATCACCCCATCCTTGCCGACACGTTCCAACGCGTCCGCCAGAAGGTTACCGATTGCCGGATCACTGTTGGCTGAAATCGAACCAACGTGAGCCACTTCCTGTTTGTCCGTCACCGGCCGACCCATTTCGATCAGTTGGGCGCTGGCAGCGGCGACCGCCTTGTCAATGCCTCGCCGAATCGCTGTCGGATTACTTCCGGCGACAATGTTTCGAAGGCCCTCCTTAAAGATCGCACGAGCGAGAACCGTCGCCGTGGTAGTCCCGTCACCCGCGAGATCACTCGTCTTCTGAGCCACCTCGATAACGAGCTTTGCCCCCATGTTCTCGAACCGGTCCTCCAGTTCAATCTCCTTGGCGACCGTAACGCCATCCTTGGTCACCGAAGGACCTCCGAATGATTTATCAATGATCACGTTGCGACCGGTCGGCCCCATCGTGACCGCGACCGCATCGGCCAATTTGTTGACGCCCGCCATCATTCGCGTTCGGGCGTGATCGTCGAAAAGTAGTTGTTTTGCCACGAGTATGTTCCTCTAAGATTTTGTTGTCTTGGAATCTGCGATGATCTGAACTCAGCCCCTAGAGGACCTTCGCGAGAATATCACTCTCGCGGAGGATCTTCATCTCTTGGCCGTCCACTTCGATGTCGCTGCCGCCGTACTTGCCGTAGATGACGGTGTCACCAACGCCAACGCTCATTTCGCCGCGGCTTCCGCTGTC